>JAZGGT010000282.1:0-4899 GCA_036480555.1 Bacteroidales bacterium
TTTTCCACACTGAGAAGAACTACAACATATGCGCATGAACTTGCCTTGCCATTTGTTTTTGAATCCGGTTGGATATGCATGGCTGATACTCCTGAAGAATTCCGTAATTGCCCTGCTAAAGATCTGCTGCAAAATCTTCACGCGGCCTGGGATGATATTCGTTTTATTGATGGCTATCCGGGAGAATATTGCTGCCTGGCAAGGAAAAAGGGAGTTGATTGGTTCATTGCAGCCATAAATTCAGATACTGGCCGTCAAATCGAGATAGATTTCAATTTTCTTAGCGGTGAAAGTTATCAGGCAAAACTTTATACCGATGATGGAGAGGACAGTGTAGAGATCTGGGACCTAAACATCTCGGATAACAGCCTTGAGCAATTTGATTTATCAGAGAACGGTGGTTTCATAATCCACCTTGTACCGGGGGGATAATTTTCCCAATCCAGGTATTAATCCACTGAGATATTGATGCATATGTCATTAACAGTACTCCCTGGATCGATGAACTTAAATATTGTGTTGAACACTATCATCCTGTCTGTGTTCCTCTCTGTTCAGCTGTATGCCCAGGTACCATTTGATTGTATAGTGGTGGATTCCGCCCGTAATAGTCCCGCTAAACCATACGGGAAAGCCATTGGCGACTTAAACGGTGACAGTCAGCCGGATCTATTTATCTCAAGTGCAAATGACGACGGTATGCACTGGTATCAGTATCCTGACTGGAAGAAATATGTGATCCGTAAATCCGGTTCCTGGTCTGAAGATTGTCAGCTTGTAGATATGGATAATGATGGAGATAATGATGTTGTAAATGGTAATAAGCAAGGTTTATACTGGTATGAAAATCCACTGGGTGCTGGTGGAAGGTTAGAAGCCGGCAACTGGATTGAACACATAATCGGTTCTGATGGAACCAATATTCATGATCTGGAAATCGCCGATCTGAATGGTGATAGTCAGCCTGACGTAGTAGTCCGATATGAAAAAGAAAACCAGAAACCAGTTCGCATTTTCATACAAAAGAATCCATATGAATGGATAGCAGTAACAAACACCAATATCTCCCATAAGAAGGGGGAGGGCCTGGCCCTGGGAGACCTGGACGGGGATGCAGATACAGATATGGCACTTGGAGAGATATGGCTTGAGAATGAAGGTGATGGGACAGCCTGGAAGGAGCATGTATATGCAAATGACATGCCCGGGCAGATGATACTGAAGATTGCCGATGTAAACAATGATGGAGAACCGGATATCATTGCGGCTCCACAAAGCAGCCAGGCCGGTAAATTGGCATGGTACGAGGCTGACAAAGACAAATACCATATCTGGACAGAACATACTATCAGGAGCAATATTACCCGTATGCATGGTTTATCAATGGCTGATTTCAATAATGATGGGTATATGGACATTCATACCTCCGTACGGCATGATCATCCGGGGAACCAGGATCATGTAAGTATCTGGTTGTCCAATGCAGAATCGGAACCCGCATTCAAGGAGCAGGTACTGGCTATAACAGGTTCTCATTTTTCCAAAACCGGCGATGTGGATCAGGATGGTGATGTTGATATATTCGGGGCCAACTGGTCAGGCCCGGTTGACCATCATGCAGACATTCTTTTATGGAGGAATGAAATGCGTTGAGATAATTTCAGATTGACTAGTCTATTCAGCCACCTCAAAGCTTCCTTTCAGCCTGATATCCTGGCAGGATCTACCGATCATAATTTCAAAGGTTCCCGGTTCAACCTCGCGTTCCATAGCCATATTTATCAGGGATAGATCATGGGGACTTAGCTGAAAACTCACTGACTTTTGTTCCCCGGGTTCCAATGATATTTTTTCCAATCCTTTTAACTCAATGATTGGGGTCACAACAGAACTGATCACATCATCGATATATAATTGTACTACCTCCTTTCCTGCCAGATCGCCTGTATTTTTTATATCAAGACGAATGTTTACACTGTTACCAGGATTGATAATTTCTGGACTTATCTGGAGGTTAGTATACTCGAATTCTGTGTAGCTGAGCCCGTGGCCAAATTCCCAAAGAGGGGTTAAGGGATAGGTAACATAGGCCCTCCAATGCCGGTTGAACTTGGACGGTTTATAGTTATAATAAAAGGGCATTTGTCCGACATGACGCGGAAATGTAATTGGCAGCCTTCCACTTGGATTATAATCCCCAAACAATACATCGGCAATGGCTTCACCTCCCCGCTCACCGCACATCCATGCTTCAATGATGGCTGGAACATGTTCGGCTGTCCATCTGATGGTTAATGGTCTTCCACTGATCAGGACAACAATTGTGGGTGTTCCCGTTCCGTGCACAGCCTTTATCAGGTCAGCCTGATACCCTGTCAGGTCCAGGTCTGCCGCATCGTCACTTTCTCCATCCGTTCTTTCATCCTCCCCTACAACAACGATGGCGATATCTGCCTGTGATGCTGCAGCTCTCGCAGCCGGAATTTCATTCAGTGTGCTGTCCAGCACATTGCATCCCTTAACGTAGCTAACCTTTGTCCCGGGTGATACCTTACCCTTGATGGCTTCAAGGACAGTTACAGCCTCGTAGAGTAATTTCTTGGGAATATAATCTCCCAGCAGGTTCTCCCGGTCATCGGCGTTGGGTCCGATCACGGCAATGGAGCGGATGTTTTTATCAAGAGGTAAAAGATCGTTATCATTTTTTAACAACACAATCCCTTCCCGGGCTGCTTCCAGCGCAATATCCTGGTGTTCCTGGTTGTGCACAATCTCAATTGCCCGCTCAACATCAACAAATGGATCCTCAAAAAGGCCCAGCTGGAATTTCAAACTGAGTACCCGCCTGACCGCACGGTCGAGTAATTCCATCGGAACATTACCTTCGTTGATGTTTTCAATCATATCTTCCATGTAACCTGATTCGAAGGTGATGTTCACATCCACACCGGCATTCAGGACAATAGGCCCTGCTTCTTTTTCAGTAGCCACCACACGCTCATAGATAAGTGTACCGGTATTGCTTCCCTCACTTAATACATTGCCTTTGAAACCAAGTTCATCCCTGAGGATGGTGGTTAGATATTTCTCGGAACCATGGTTTGGATAACCATCTATGGATGGATGAGTAGCCATGACCCCCAGTGCTCCTGCCTTTTTGACACCTGCTTCCCAGGGTGGCAGAAAGATCTCACGGATGGTTCTCTCTGAGAGGTCCATGCTCCCCCGGTTTATCCCATTCAACCCCTGTGTCTGGCCCGGGTAATGACAGAGTCCTGCGATCACCTTATCATTGGCAGAAATATCATTTCCCTGTGCACCATAGACAATGGCCTCTGCAAAACGGGAACAGAGATATGGGTCTTCGCTATAGGTCTGTTGATTCCTTCCGTGGCGGGGATCCCTGTTGGGTTCAATGACCAGGGTAAAAAGCTGGTGCACGCCTGTAGCTCTTGCCTCCTTTGCTGCAGCACCGTAGACATCTTCGATCAGGTCTGTATTCCATGTAGCTCCCAGTCCCAATCCCTCGGGGAATATTGTTGCTCCCGGAGCCATAAAACCATGTGTCCCCTCTTCAACCTGCATCAATGGGATTTTTAGCCGGGTCTTATCCAGGACTAATTGCTGAAGTTCGTTAAATACCTCTGCCTGCTGCCTGGTGCCTTCCCGTGAAATTTCATTGGCCAGGGTAAAGAATCCGCCACCGGGACCAATGCCAACCAAGTCTCCGATAACATATTTTCTGACACCTTCCCGCCTGGCAGGAATATCCTCACCATACCCTCGCATGTATACACAGGGCCAGTTGATTTGTCCAACCTTTTCTTCCAGGGTCATCCTGGAAAGTAAATCTTCAACCCTTCTATCGATTGGCTGATCCGGATCCATATAGACCGTTTCATCATTTTTCTGTCCGGTATCACAGGCTGAAATCATCAGGATTACCAGCATTATATAAATCAGGTTAAATCTGGCCATCATTTTCAGTTTGACAACTCATTCATCATCTGTAATAAACCTTCGATAATGCCTGATTCTGCCCCGGATTGGGCACTTGTTGACCTGACTTCATAACCCCCTTTGGGGATGGCCTCATCAGAAACTAGGTAACCACAGCTACCATTACAATGGGTAAGAAAAAAGGTATTTGAATAAGGGGATAAGTTTTTAAGCTTTACACCTATCTGATTGAAAACTTCCCCGTTTACACCGGCAAATACGACATTGCCAATCTTTATGGCTGACAGGCGTACTTCAACATCATTCCCTGGGTCATATGCCTGGTGATGAAGACGGTTTGGATCTTCAACTTTTCCGGGCAGATAAATGCTTCTTTGAATGGCCTTTATGGTACCGGCCGATAAGGTTTGAATATCCCGGGATACCCTGATAGCCTCATTTCCGAGGTCATAGCCAATGGCATCCAGCGCATAGGCATATGAATTTACATCTACGAAATCAATATGTGGACCGTATATCGGGTTAATATCACCCGAGGCCCCTATCAATATGGGAGCTATCACCGATTTATCAAGGCTGTCTTCTATATAGCGGGAGGTTGCACCCGGCCAATCACCGCTGATAAAATAGTTCCTGGGACCCATAACCACGGCATGACATGGCCAGTTGAGGAGCAGGGAGATGATATTGCCTTCAGCATCATCAATTCGGACTACCCCGACTTCATGGTCAATGGGACCATAGGGATTTCGGCCAAGCTGAATATTCCCTTTACCGTCTTCTGCCCTTCGATTGATATTCATCCTGCATTCACCCTTTCCAGCGCCAAGTCTGACAGGTTGAAGATTTCTGTCAGCCTCAATGACCAGCTCCACCATTTTTTGCTTAAGTTCATCTGCATAGGCATTTACTTCGGGAGAAACGTCATCTTTATAAACT
>JAZGGT010000283.1:0-4916 GCA_036480555.1 Bacteroidales bacterium
TTTACGGCTGCTTCGATCTGCTGGTCACGTCCGCCGGTCATTACAGCTGGTTCCAGGGGAACCCGGATATCCGGCTCCATCTGGTTGTTCTCGCAGAATTTTCCGTCCATAGTCCGCCATCCTCCCATCGGGATGCCGAATACCAGCCTACGGTCGATTTGTCCCTCCCACCAGACAAAGGTACCTGTACCTGGGACAGGCATACCCAGTGTTTTTCCATCACCTTTGATTTTGTAGGCGACCGGGAACAAATGTGCATCAGAATAATTGCTCTCACTCATGATGACAATAGAGGGTTTGATCCATTTGTTGCGGGGTTCATAACCAATATACTGGCCATGGGGTATTACATCAACATACCTTTCCCCGGTAAGGAAATCGGAAAGCTCCTCATGGATATTCCCCCCTCCGTTGAAGCGGGTATCAACGATGATGGCATCCTTGTTGATGTTCCGTCCGAGTGCCTCCTCCACCATGACACGCATGCTTGCATCACCCATGGACCTGACATGTACGTATCCCAACTTGCCTTTTGAGAGTTTCTCTGTCTCTGTCCTGCGGTTCCTCACCCAGCGCTGGTACAACAACTGGCTTTCTGCACCTATGGATATCGGCTTGACAATTTCCTCCCAGCGTTTATTGGAATCCGGGGCAAATAAGGACAAGAGGGTCAGTTTGCCTGTTTTCCTGTTCAGGAGCTGGTAGAAATCCAGTGAATCAGATAGTGCAAAACCATCGATCTTCTCGACCACATGACCTGCCCTGATCTTTGAAGCGGCTTTGTCCAGGGGGCCACCAATAATCACCTCTGACACCTTCAACCCCTTCCCATTATAGGCATAATCATAGAAAAGTCCAAGTGCAGCCGTCTGATCAGAATTTGGAGAGCTGGCCCGGTAACGGCAACCGGTGTGGGAAGCGTTCAGCTCACCCAGCATCTCGCTGAGCATTTCGGCATAATCATAATTATTATAGATATAGGGCAGGAATTTCTTGTATTCCTTGTAATAGAATTCCCAATCCACCCCGTGCAGGTCCACCACATAAAATTTCTCCCTCACCTGCCGCCAGCTGTGATCAAATATATAGCTTCGTTCATCGGCAGTTTTCAGGATCATTTCTCCTTTTACCTGTATGGGCTCAGCCTTGCCATCCTTTATATCGACTTTCCTGGCTTTCCCGTCGGCCATCAGGAAGATGAATTTACCATCAGATGATAGTTCCATTTCGGCCCGGTTCGCACCAATTTTGGCAAAGAGCTTTGTTTCCTTTGTACGTAGATTCGTCTCCCATATATCCATCTTTTTCTCAAACCGGGTCAGGTAATACAGCTTTTCCCCGTCATCTGACAGTATCCAGTCAGCTGCCCTGGAAGTATGAATGGTAAGCTTGCGCTTGCGTTCGGTCAGGTTAGTCCAGTCAATCTTAATTTCCTCTACCTTTTCTTCATCATCTTCATCCTCATCTTCACCGTCATCTTCATCGTCTTTGGATTTCTTTTCTTCCTTCTCCTTTTCTTCTTCCTGTTCCTTTAATAAGGCGAATTCTTCCTTGGTAAGGTTGAACCGATCAAAGGCTTCCTGGGAAAAGAACATGCCATACACATCCCAGTTAACGCTATAATCACCTTGAGCACGGGCACCCAACCGGTCAGAGCCCCATATCATCATTTTGCCGTCCATTGTCCACTTGGGACCAAAATCACCGTATCCGCTCAGGGTCAGGTTATGGATCTTTCCTTTTCCGTCAGAAGAGACGAGTCCAACCTCATCAACAAACATCCGATCTGAGGGTATATAGGTGACCAGAAACCATTTCCCGTCAGGTGACCATTGATAGTACTGGTCCCCGTCTGCATAAGAATAATTTAACTCCCCGGGCAGGATAAGTCGTGTCTGCTTGTTTTCCAGGTTGATCACCTTGAGCTTTACCCGGTCTTCCAGGTAAGCTACTTCCTTGCCATCGGGAGAATATTCGGGCTGGAATTCTTCCGCCCCCGTGGCGATCAGCTTTTCTTTTTTCAAGACGGTGGAAACATAAAAATAGGGTTCTTCTTCCCGGGTAAGGGATATGGTATATACATCCCAGCTTGTATCCTTCTCGGCAGCATAGACCAGGGAGCGGCCATCCGGACTGAAACTGACGCTTCTTTCCTGCCAGGGGGTATTGGTGATCCTCCTGGTAATACCACCTTCCACGCTGCTGACAAATATTTCCCCCCTGAACACATAGGCAAACTCCTTATCATTGGGAGAAAGACTCATTTCAGTGAATCCACCGTTTACCGGAACGATCTTATCCAGATTGCTACGGCCGTCTGCAGCGATATTTACTTCAAGTTTTTCAGGAGCACCACCCTGTTTAAGGGTATATATTTCACCGTGGTAACTGAAGCAAAGAGTATTATCTTCTGATCGCGTCAGAAAACGGACAGGATGATTCTCGTATTGAGTGATTGCGGAGGTTTGAGTTGGCTCTGACAGAGAGCTCTTAAATATATTAAACGAACCATTCTCCTCACTGAGATAATAAAAGTCATCATTATTGGAGTCAAAAACCGGGTTGCGATCCTCACCTTCAAACTGTGAAAGTTGTGTGTATGTCTTTTCATTCATATCATACACCCAGATGTCACGGGTAACAGCAGAAACATGGTGCTTCCTCCATTCGCTCTCGTATCCCTTGATGTCATGGTAGATCAGTTTGTCACCCGCTGAATTCAGGGTGGCATCCAGGGCAGGCACCGAGAGTATCTGCCTTACTTTGCCACCGGTGGCAGGAACACTGTACAATTCACTCATAAGTCCGGTAGGGAACTGGATATTGGTAACTACATCCTGCCGTACTGCTGAAAATATCACTTTCTGATCATCAATGGTAAAGGACCCGGGTATCTCTCCGGAAGAATGATACGTCAGTCGTTTTGCCTCCCCTCCACCAGCAGGCATTACGAATACATCAAAATTACCATACCGGTCCGAGGCAAATGCAATCTGTTGTCCATTATGGCTCCAGACAGGCTCAAATTCATATGTTTCACTTATCGTCAGGGGCCGCGCATCCCCTCCGTCAGATGAAACAGTGTAAATATCTCCTTTATAAGTAAATAGGATGGTCTGGCCATCCGGTGATATGGCCGGGTAACGCAGCCACAGAGGATTGTTCTGGCACAATCCTGCACTGGCAAATATTAAACTCAGGAAAATTGTGATGAGATTTTTCATTTTATGGATTTGGATTTGTTTGTAAATGATATTTCAAAAATATTTTTCACCCAGGACCAGCCTGTTGTCGACTTCTGTTAACCTGTAGAATTGTGCCCGCTCTTCGGGTCCTGTGTTTGGCTGGTGGAAGATAAGTAACAATTCTCCTTCAAAGGTTTCAAGGATCATTCCATGTCCGCCATTCTCATGGAATAACAGGTCTGATTGTATCCATGGACCGGCAATCTTACCATTTTCCGAAACAACCTGACCGATGGCATATTGGTTCACCCCGAAACTGGACCAGATCATGATCAGCTGGCCACCAGTTGTCTTGTATAGAAAACATCCATCCGTCACCTTGCCGTCATTGGAGACTCCCCTTACCCATGCGGCCTCTCCGGCATGAAACAGGGTGACCGGTTCGGTCACAGGTTTTGATAGATCATCGGCCAGCCGTATCAGTTCCATGGATCCGTTCTGGATCTGTGTCCATTCATGGCAGAAAACCATGTAAGGTATCCCATCCTCCACCCAAAGAGTCCCATCCAGTGAGGACCATTCCCATGGTGTATGCGGCTTATTGTCAAAAGGCTCGTATGGACCTTTTGGTTTATCGGCCACCAGGACCTGGGTAGCCCGCCGGGGAAGTTTATAACCCACCGGACTTAAAGCGTCCAGCGTGTCCCGCGAACTGAATGTGGCAAAAAGGTAGTACTTATCCTTGTAGACATGAACTTCCGGCGCCCATACCTGATAATCTGCCCAGAATCCTTCGGGGAAAGCAAATACTTCGACCGGACCATACCAGGTTTTTAGATCACTGCTTTCATATACCTCCACACCGGGTATGGTATCCCAATCCTCCCGGTCCATCCGGTTGCCTTTCTGGGCATACATATAATACTTCTTTGTGTCAGTATCTTTGACAATAAAAGGATCCCTGATCCTGATTTCAGATATGTCCCAGCTACTTAATTTAGATACCGGTTCCTTTTGCATGCATGATGATATCAAAAGAATCGTGGGGATTATTGAGAAACCAATGCGGACCTTCATAAATGGAATAATGTTTTTGGTTTCATTATCGTACCCTAAATTAATATTTTTTTAACAGCAAGTAACGGTAATCCGGCTTTAATTCCCCATCGTAAAAGCCTTTTATATCCTCTACCTTGTCAGTACCGGCAGGGAATTAACCGTGGATGAACTATCCGAACTTATATCCCTCAGAAGGGAGACCTGCTGGGCTTTTCGAAACAAGGTTATGGGCATAATGCGCACCAGGAAACGATTTAAATATCCGCGCGAAGGCTCGAAAGAACTAATATTATTGCCTGAAAAATCAAAAAAATCTCATTCGGACCAGTAGTGGAGCAGGAGCCTATTTGTCCTTATTCCAGTACTCATTCCAGTCCGTTCCCCTGGCAGGGCGTTCACGGGCCTCCACATCAATGTAAATAATAGTATCTGCATCCGCACCATACGGGGCCTGCAGGACCTCATTCCCATCCGGATCAATCACCAGGGAGCAGCCAATGCATTTCCAGTCCTTCCATGGACCTGCGGTCAGCCAGCCCACATTACTCACACCAATGATCCACATCTGGAATTCCCGTGCGACCGGTTTATAATTCTTCCTCCAGGTATCACCGTATGGCTCTTTTTCATTCTGATGATCGGCGACTACGGCCCAGCTGGACGGGGACAATA
>JAZGGT010000284.1:0-2766 GCA_036480555.1 Bacteroidales bacterium
GGGATGCACCCGCAACAGTGATTGAGATAAGTCCATATTAATCATGTTAGACCTGAATAAGGATAAAAGGTTTAATGTGAACTCGAAAATTCTCTTCCATCCTGCTTTATTAACATTTGTTAACGAAATTAGGATCTGATAATCCTTAAATTTGCACTGACGATCAACATTGATATATTAACGGTTCCCAATAAAAATAATAAAATGAAAGAGATCAGAACGGAGATCATAATCAATACCTCGAAGGAAGAGGTTTGGAGTATATTGACCAACTTTAGGGAGTACCCCGAATGGAACCCTTTCATCAGATCACTGGAAGGTCAGGCTGTAAAGGATACAAGGCTGGTGGCTACCCTGCAACTGAAAGACCGCAAGCCCATGGTATTTAAACCTGTGGTTACCGTGTCAGACGATAAGAAAAGGTTTGAATGGCTCGGCACCACACCCTTGAATGTCGTTAACGGCAGGCATTATTTCATCCTTGAAGAGATCAGCGAGAAACAGGTAAAGTTTGTTCATGGTGAGCAGTTTACCGGCATTCTGGCAGGGCCATTCCATAAGAAATTGGCCAGGCCCACTCAACAAGGATTTATGGAGATGAATAAAGCGCTAAAGGATAGGGCGGAATATCTTTCGAATGCATAGGCAGTAAATAAAAAACCGTCCGGCATATACCAGACGGTTTTATCATATTTAAAAAGGCTTAACTGACTACCTGCTGTCTTCTTATAATCTTAAGAATATTCCAGCTGTCAGGTCGAACTGGACAAGCGGTACATGGAAACTGGCACCACCTGAGGCTCCCCCGCCTCCCACTCCAATATAGAGTCCATTGAACAACATGGGCATCCCCAACCTGGCCTGCAGTCTGATACCGATCCTTTCAGCCAGGAAGATTTTTGCGCCGCCTGCAAGGGCTATGGAAAATGCCCAGGCATCACCATAACTTTCTGGAGTCCCATCGTCATCAAAATCGACAGGATCTTTCAGGTTGAATCTGGTCGGACCCAGGGTAAAGACGCCAAAAGGTGCTATTTTATCTGAACCGATGTCCACCTGCTGCAATCCCCCAATATGGAAATATTCAATAGAAATGTCCAGTGGATCAGAGGCACCCCCGCGGCTAAAATACTGGATCCTGGTATCGGTCCGGTTATACATCAGTTCAACAAATGTCTCTGAGGACAGGGCAATGCTTAACTGTCCCCCGTAGTTGGCCTTGTTATCAACTTTATAGTCCCCGTAATAGGTTCTGATCTTGCTGTTGAATGAGATCCCGTAGAAAGCACCAATTTCTGCTTTTTGTGCATGGGTCGTGGTTATCAGCATAAGCCCTGCTGCAACCAGCAGTAATGTTTTTTTCATTGTGTTTATTTCTTTATGGTTTTCATTAACTATGACCCGTGCAAGATACTGTTTTTTTCAGTCTGCAACAATACATATTTTATTCTAGATACATACATTCTTAGAAATAATATAACTCCATTTTAACAGTTACAAAACCATTATCATTCCAGTAATTCGTAATCGTGCATTTCCTTCATGAAAGAGACAAAGTCGTCCTTGTTCTCTGAGGCCATCCATTTCATGGCACTGCGGGGATGTTCATTCAGGGCCCCGGTGATCAGGTAGGGAATATGATAACCCCATTGGATCTCCTGTTGCAGGGGATGTATTTCTTTCTGTATAACATCCAGCAGGGGCAATAGCCTGTATTTTGGATTCTTCAAAAATGCGATCAGGATCTCAATCGGGCAGTTTCCTGCACCCCGTCCCATTCCCAGCAAGGTGGCATCCAGCATATTGCAATTCTCAATGATGGCAGTGATGGTATTGGACATGGCCAGTTGCATATTGTTGTGGGCATGGATACCGAGGGTTTTATCAGGAAGAGCTTTCCTGTATTTCTGGACCAGGTGCTGGATATTTTCACAATACATGCTCCCGAAACTATCCACGACATAAAATATGGGAACCCTTGATTTGGCGATGTCCAGTAGCGCTTGATCCAGGTCCATTTCATTCACCTTTGATACGGCCATCAGGTTGATGCAGACCTCGTATCCCTTGTCAATACAATGTTCTGCAAGTGCTATGCCCTTGTCAATCTGGTGAACATAACAGGCCACCCTGAGCATATCGATCACAGAGTCTTTGGCAGGCGGGATGTCTCCCGGATCTATCCTGCCAATGTCTGCCATGGCAGATAGTTTGAGGGCCGTTTTGTTGCTGCCAACAACCCTGCGGATATCCTTGTCATCACAAAATTTCCAAGGTCCAACTTCATCCCTCGAAAAAGCACTTTCACTGCTTTTATAGCCGATTTCCATATAGTCTATACCTGCCTGGACGCAGGCCTGGTATACAGCACGCACAAAATCGTCACTGAACTGCCAGTTATTCATCAGGCCACCATCGCGTACGGTGCAATCCATTACCTTTATTTCTTTCCTGTACATATTCCTGTTTTTTTATTGTTTGTTACTGGAATTATAAATATCAAACTGGATCTGTATATTTTTCTCGATTATGAGCCCGAAAAGCTTCTCAAACAGTTCCGGATCCAGACCCTTTTCAGCCGCCCATGCCTTTCTCTGTTGCAGCACATAAGCTTTCCTCTCCCTGGCATGGATCTCCTCATCATCGGATTTAAATTTCACAATCTCCCTGACATAGGAATCCCTTAATGCATGCAGCTGAATGATTTCCTGGTCGATCTCATCTATGGCATCCCTGATATCCCTGATATCTTCGCAGTCCTCTGGT
>JAZGGT010000285.1:0-3768 GCA_036480555.1 Bacteroidales bacterium
ACCCAACACACCTTCTCCAATATTCGCCACAATCGTCTGCAAAGCAGCGATGAGGTAAGCCAGAAAGCGTGTGGGGTCGCTATCCCCTTCTTCCAGCGACAGCCAGGCGACCGGTCGCTCACAACCAGCGACCCATTCGCTGGCCAAGGTAGTTTTACCAAAGCCAGGGGGAGCAGAGATAAGGGTTAGTTTGCCATGCTGACCATCATTCATCCGCTCAATAAGACGGGAGCGGAGGACAACATTAGGCCGGGGGGGAGGGATGTAAAGTTTAGTAGCTAAAATTGGCTCGGGCGCAGATATAGACTGTTCGTGTTTTTCAGGCACGGAGGAAAAATCTGTGTCGGTTTTACCCTTAATGTCTTCGGATTTGGGAACGATCAGTCCCACGTTGGAAATGGCGTAGACTTCAATTGGTTTTTCAACATTCTTCAGTTTAAATGTCTTCAGCATCGAAGTCTTAATGGATTCCTGGTTTTTGATTTCGTCATAGACCTTATCAGAGATAAAAACACTTCCCGGAACTGCCAGTGATTCTATGCGTGAGGCAACATTTACTCCATCTCCAATGATCTCTTCCTCACTGAATATAATGTCGCCAGTGTGAATTCCGATTCTTACTGGTATGGCAGGATCTTTCTGGAAGCCAAGCTGCATTTCGATCCCGCATTTTACGGCATCAATAGCACTATCGAAAATGCTTAATGTACCATCTCCATAGTATTGTAGAATCCTTCCTTTATACTTTTCGGTAATGGAATTGAATATCTGTCTATGTTTATCTCTGACCTGGATTGCTTTCTCCTCATTATGCTGCATGAGGCTCGTATATCCTTCGATATCGGTAAACATGATTGCAGCAAGTTGGCGGGAGCGTGTCATATACACAAATTAACAAAATAATCTATAACCTGTGACCTGAATATTTAATAAATCCGACACGCTAGTGAGGTATGATAGATTTGGAAAAGATGCTGAAAATGACTCAATTTACAATCTGAAACCGCTTACAATGATCTACCTTACGAGAAGAGAACGATTCAATGCAGCACACAGGCTATACCGGGAGGACTGGTCTGAGGAAAAGAACATGGAAGTATTTGGGAAGTGTTCAAATCCTAACTGGCACGGGCATAACTATGTACTGTTTGTAACGGTTAAGGGAGAGTTGAAACCTGAATTGGGATATGTTGTTGATCTCAAGGTCCTCAGCCGCTTCATCAGGGAGTATATCATTGACAAGCTGGATCACAAGAATCTCAACCTAGAAGTAGAATTCATGAAAGACAGGATGATGTCTACTGAACAGATCGCCATTGCCATCTGGCAGGAACTGGAGCCACCTGTTTTATCCCTCGGGGTGGAACTTCACTGTATACGCCTTGAAGAAACAGAAAATAATTTTGTTGAATATTTTGGTAAATAAGCGCATATCCTATGGAAATTATTAATAACGGCATCGGTTCGGCAGAGAACGAAGGATATAACAGGGTCGACAAATACAATGATCAAAAAACCGAGAAGCTAACAGAATTATACAAACAGGTCCTGGATACCCTGGGGGAAGATATCCGGCGTGAAGGCCTGGATCATACCCCGCTCCGGGTGGCAAAATCCATGCAGTTCCTGACACAGGGTTATGGTACCGATCCCAACCAGATCATATCACAGGCCATGTTCAAGGAAAATTATAGTGAAATGGTAATTGTCAAGGATATCGATGTTTTTTCCCTGTGCGAACATCATCTGATCCCCTTCCTTGGTAAGGCCCATGTGGCTTATATACCCAATGGTTACATTACCGGGCTGAGCAAGATTGCCCGCGTTGTTGAAGCCTTTGCCAGAAGGCTACAGGTACAGGAACGGCTGACTATGCAGATCCGCGATTGTATCGAAGGTACACTTAAGCCACTGGGTGTAGCTGTAGTTATCGAGGCCAAGCATTTGTGCATGGTCATGAGGGGCATACAGAAACAAAATTCAGTTACTACTACCTCCGCTTTTACAGGTGAGTTCCTCAATAACACAAGCACACGCGAAGAATTCATCCACCTGATCGGCACCAGCCTCCTGTAATTAAACCTGGCAGGCGAATATCAGTTTCCTGGGGAAACTGATATTGCCACAATTTTCATTAGTTTTGTCGAAATTTAAAACGAACCAATCTATTCAAGGATGAAAGCTTATGTATTCCCCGGCCAGGGGGCACAATTCCCCGGAATGGGTAAAGACCTGTATGCAGAGTACGCTGAGGCAAAAAAACGCTTCGACGAGGCTAATGATATACTTGGATTCAATATCACCCGGCTGATGTTTGATGGTACTGAAGAGGATCTTCGCCAGACCAAGGTCACACAACCAGCCATCTTCCTGCATTCGGTGATACTTGCAGGTACCATTGAGGACTTCCAGCCTGAAATGGTAGCCGGGCACTCCCTGGGTGAATTTTCTTCATTGGTAGCCAATAAAACACTTTCATTCGAAGACGGACTCAAGCTTGTTTCAAAAAGGGCTTCCGCCATGCAAAAAGCCTGTGAGGCCGAACCCTCCACCATGGCAGCCATCCTTGGACTCGATGATAAAGTTGTGGAAGAAGTCTGTGCGGAGATCCCGGAGGTGGTGGTCCCAGCCAATTATAACAGCCCCGGCCAGATCGTAATATCCGGATCCATGGCAGGTATTGATAATGCCGTTGAGAAGCTTTCCGAACTGGGGGCAAAACGGGCCATTAAACTGAGTGTTGGCGGAGCCTTTCATTCGCCCCTTATGGAGCCGGCAAGGCAGGAACTGGAAACAGCTATCATGGACAGTCCGTTTGCAACACCTATATGTCCTGTTTATCAGAACTTTACTGCATTACCGACGAGTGATCCGGATACCATCAGGACCAACCTTGTGGCCCAGTTGACAGCCCCTGTCCTATGGGCGCAGACGGTCCAGCACATGCTTAAGGATGGTGCTTCCTCCTTTACCGAGGTTGGACCGGGAAAAGTTTTACAGGGATTGATCAAGAAGGTCGACAGGGAGATACCCACTGACAGTGCATAAAGACCGGTCAACGTTTTAATATATTTAGCCGGATTCCCGGACTGAAATCATTGTTTTTGCCTAAATTTGCTTTTTTCATTACAAATCAGCGGAAATAGCTCCATCCTGCTTTACAAGAGATATTATGAAGGTATTAAAATTCGGAGGATCCTCAGTTGGCACCCCGGAATGCATTCTGAAGGTCAAATCCATCGTTGAAAGCCAGGTTGAACCAAGCGTAGTTGTAATTTCTGCTTTCCAGGGTGTCACCGACCAGTTAATTAAGGTGAGTAAGCTGGCCATGGAGAGGGATGACTCCTACAAGGATATGTTATCCGGGATCGAGCAGAGGCATTACCAGACAGTCAAGGAACTCTTCCGGGTTAACCAGCAAAGCAATATTCTGGCCGGGATAAAAGTATTGATCAATGAACTGGAAGAGACGCTGCATGGCGTATTTCTGCTGCAGGACCTGCCCGCAAAGACCCATGATACCATAGTTAGCTTCGGCGAAAGATTATCATCATTTATTATTTCCCTGAAAATCAATGATGCCTACCTGGTGGAGATCAGGGACCTGATCAAGACAGACAGCCAGTATGGCAAGGCTCATGTCCTTTTCAGCCAGAGCTATCCATTGATAGCGGAGCATTTCAAATCCCTTCAAAAGTACGCAGTCGTGCCTGGCTTCATTGCAAGCAATGAGAAAGGTGAAACCACTACACTGGGCCGGGGCGGATC
>JAZGGT010000286.1:0-20208 GCA_036480555.1 Bacteroidales bacterium
AGGCATGCAAAAGGGTACCACCCCTGTTCAGTTGATGTATGATGATCTCCTGGATCTCCTGATATTTTTCTGAAATGATATAGACTGACTTGGCATAGTTGGCACCTGTAAGGGTGGCATCGATGACTTTACCGGAAATGAAAATGGTCAGGGGAATGTTCATGATCAGCCCCATTAATCCAACTGGCAATCCATCCGGTGCGAATTTGAATATGCCTTCAGTGAGATAATGGATGACGATGCTGATACCATACACTCCTCCCGGTACTATCCTGTGCGGAGTAATGAAAAAGACATAGCCGGCGGCCATAATGAAGGAGCCAATGATTATCAGCGTATAGTTGATGAACCAGCTTCTGGAAAATAGTTTCTCTTTTAACAATAGTTTCATCTCTCTGAGGATTAATAAATTACGATATACTAAACCGGGATCTGCCCGGGAGGGCCCTTGCAAGCCTGGCCAAAAAGGCCTGCAAATGTAGAAATTTTAACTAATTTTCATGCACCACAAAGTGCTGTTAAATGGCAGGTACAAAGACAAAGGGATTCGGAACACTTCCGGTCTTCTTCACAGCAATATCCACGATACTGGGGGCCATCCTCTTTCTTCGTTTCGGTATGGCTGTCGGGCATATCGGTTTCTGGGGGGTGATACTGGTCATATTGATAGGCCATATGGTGACCATACCCACTGCACTGGCACTCAGTGAGCTGGCCACAAACCGGCGGGTTGAGGGCGGAGGGGAGTATTTCGTGATCTCCAGGTCATTCGGATTGAACATCGGAACTACCATAGGGATCTCCCTATTCTTTTCCCAGGCTATCAGCGTGGCTTTTTATGTAATTGCTTTTACAGAAGCGTTTGAGCCCTTTTTTAATTATGCCCTTGAGAAATGGGACATGGAGCTGCCCCGGCAGGCCATCAGTCTGCCGGCCATGGGATTATTGTCCCTGCTGATCCTGAAACGGGGGGCCAGCCTGGGTGTAAAAGCCCTCTATTTTGTAGTAGCCATCCTGTTCGCTTCACTTACCCTGTTTTTCCTCGGACAGACTGATTATGTTCCGGAACAGAGTATCTGGACGGTGGGACAGGGTACCTATGACCTCTCCGGTTTCTTCATTGTTTTTGCCATTGTATTCCCTGCCTTTACAGGCATGACTGCTGGCGTTGGTTTGTCCGGGGACCTGAAAAGGCCTGCCAGGTCTATACCATTGGGGACCACCCTGGCCACTTTATCCGGTATGGTCATTTATATATTCATTGCATGGAAACTCTACACCTCTGCAAGTCCGGATGACCTTACGTCCAATCAACTGATAATGAGCAAAATAGCTATTTATGGTGCTTTGGTTATTCCCCTGGGACTTGCAGCGTCGACGATCTCTTCGGCTCTTGGTTCCGTCATGGTGGCTCCCCGGACCCTTCAGGCCCTGGCCATGGACAGGGCATTTCCGGCCAGACAGCTCAACCGCTGGCTGTCGAGAGGCAAGGGGGAGATGATGGAGCCGTACAATGCTTCCCTGATCACCTGCCTCATAGCTTTTGTTTTTGTTGCAGCGGGGAATGTTAATGCGGTTGCTGAGATCATTTCCATGTTCTTTATGGTGACCTATGGTTCATTATGCCTGATATCATTTCTTTTTCACTTCGGGGCAGATCCTTCCTACAGACCCGTTTTCCGGTCGAAGTGGTATATTTCACTGATCGGTTTCCTGATGTGCGGCTGGCTGATGTTCAAGATCAATTCCGTTTATGCCATCCTCGCCATTGCCGCCCTGGTACTGGTTTACCTTGGTGTCAGCAGTTACCATAAGGACAGGCGGGGACTCGAATCCATTTTCAGCAATGCGATTTTCCAGTTGAGCCGGAATATCCAGATATATCTGCAGAAGCGCAGATCCTCCGGTGCCAAGATCCGCTGGAGGCCATCCACCATCTGTATCTCGGATTCCTCCTTTGAGCGACAGAATGCACTAAGACTGTTGAACTGGATCTCTTACCGGTATGGTTTCGGTACCTATATACATTATATCAACAATTATTTCTCAAAATCATCAATGGAAGATTCAAAGGATATCCTGGAGAAATTGCTGACAATGACTAGGGCAAAGCAGAATCATATTTATGTAGACACCATGATCTCCCCGTCCTATACTTCTGCCATAGCACAGGTTATCCAGATTCCGGGAGTATCCGGCATGGAGAACAATACCATGCTGCTGGAATTTGACAAGAAGGATCCCAGGAACCTGAAACAGATAGTAGAAAACTTTTCGCTGATCGAAGCCGCTAATCACGATGTCTGTATCTTGGGCAGCTCGCCCAATCCCCTGAAACCCAAGAAGGGCATCCATATCTGGATCAGGAGCATTGATTACAACAATGCCAACCTGATGATCCTGCTTGGTTTTATCATTTCATCCCATCCTGAAATGAGAAAGGCGAAGCTGAAGGTTTTTGAGATCACCTTCGAGGATGATGTAGAAACCACCCGCAAAAAACTGCTCGAGCTGATCCAGACGGGGAGGCTCCCGATCTCCCAGCGAAATGTTGAGATCCTGAGGCCTGATGAGGAAACAGACATTCATTCCCTGATCAACGAACATTCAGCAGAAGCGGCACTCACCATCATCGGTATTCATTCCGACCAGCTGCATCATGACGGGGAGAAGGTATTCCTGGGATTCGAGGGCATAGGGGATACCTTGTTTGTAAATGCCCGTACGAAGCAGGAGATCAATTAAAATCACATTATCCGGCTATTCACCGATTTCTGAAACATCAGGCTGCAACCACCGGGATCTCCGGGTGCTGTTATCCCCCAGCCTGATGCCGACCATGAGTTCGTGAGATCCCCCGCTGTAATTCTGAAGCGCCCCCAATGTGGCATCATAGGCATAACCCAGGTATATGCCATCGACCATAAATCCGGCCATGAGTGCCAGGGTCTGGTTGGAGCGGTAGGTGATGCCGATCCAGTAGTTCGTCTGGTAAAACATCCTTGCCGTGGCATCCAGTACATAGGCATCAACTGTTGCCCTTGCCAGGAATGAGGGTTCCAGGATCACAGTATGTGACACCAGCCATTTATAGCCGGCGATGAGGTAGAAATGCCTTAAGGTCTTATAATTCTCAAATGTATTCTGTCCCAGTTTAATGGATGATCCGAACAGTTGTGATGCGGATAAACCCGCATATAATCCCTTTCCTGAAATATAAATCCCGGCATTTGCATCCGGCACAAAAAACGTCGTTTTATTATTATTCAGCAGGGGGTCATCGGTATTGTATATTAAGGCATTGCTGGCATCCAGCTTATACTGGTAACCACTGACTGACAATCCGAAAGACACCTGGTACTGGTTATTGAAATTGATGTGATAGGCATAGGTGAATTGCGCACCTGTGCGATTTATAATCCCGTTCCTGTCATTGAAAATGTATCCTCCAATGCCGACATTTTTGTTCCTGCTGGCATTCTTGGCTTTCTTTTCCACCTTCCGTTTCCGTCGTATCCAGCTGTCTTCCAACAAACGTGTCTCACCACTCAAAATGAAAGTCCGTGGGGGATTCTGTAGCATGCTATACTGCTGACGCGCCGTAAAGTTGATATTGGTATACCCCTTGACACCCGCCAGGGCAGGATTGACCAGGAATTTATTCATCATATACTGGCTGATTATGGGAGTCTGCTGGGCCTGCAGGGTTACCGGCAGGACCAGGATAAATGCAGGGATGATATACTGGATTATCTTTCTCATTTCACTATGGTAATGTTCCCGATAATGGGATCTTTATCATTATTTAAATTGATGATATAATGGTAGGAGTCCATCGGCAGGACCTTCCCGTCATGTGTTCCATCCCATGGCCGAGGATATCCCTCAGAGTAGTACACCCTTTTTCCCCACCTGTCATAGACCTGCACCGTTGCATTCGGGTAGAGTTCAATCCCGGTAATTATCCATGTATCATTGTACCCGTCACTGTTGGGTGTAATGATTTCATAAACAGTAATACATACCTCATTTTCTGCAATAAGGGTGTAGCTTTCATTTTCCTGGCACTGGTTCTCATCGGTTACCACGACATTGATCGTACCCGGACCGAGTTTCTCCGTGACCGGACCGGTGCTTTCATTGGACCATTCAATGGTATAGTCAGGTGTACCGCCCGAGATCATGACTTCCACTGCCCCGTCATAACTGTCATCACAGGTAGGATGGGTAATGCTCTCATTGATTATGATGGCAGTTGGTTCACTGATGGATTCACTGAGGGTGTCCTGGCATCCGTTTGCATCAGTGGCGGTTATCAGGTAAGTGCCGGCACCAATATTGGTAATACCGGATCCGCTCTGTCCATTGTCCCACTCGTAGGCATAAGGCGATGTACCTCCTGTGGCAATCACCTCAATGGATCCTGAAGTTTCACCGTTACAAACGGCATCCGATTTACTTAACAGGTTGAGAACGGGATTCTCGAATACATTGATATCGACCGGATCTGACGGTGGTGACTGAGTTCCGAATTCGTTAAACACAGTCACCGTATAGGAGCCTGTTACCGAAACCATTATGCTCTGAGAGGTTTCCCCATTCGACCAGAGGTAGGCGTAGGCCTGGGGAGCGCTCAGTGTGGTTGCAGGGGCTCCTTCACACAACGCTGTATCACCTGTGACGGTGATTACCGGTTTATCCAGCGATGACTGGGTAACCGTAACAGGATCGCTTGGATCACTGAGACACCCATATTCATTGCCAATGGTAACACCAAAACTGCCAGCTGTCCTGACAGTGATGGAGGGAGTGGTCTCTCCGCCAGGTGACCATGAATAGGTTGTTGCAGATGAGGAGACCAGTATGACACTGTCGCCGGATTCCAGGTCAATCGGACCTGCAGGTGTGATCACCGGCCTTGGCGGTTTAGGTGATTCACTTACAGTAAACGGATCGGCAACCGGACTGCTGCAGCCGTTTGCATCTGTCACTATAAGGGTATAACTGCCATTCTTTACATAGATCGTGGAAGTGGTCTCACCGGTTGACCAGAGATAGACACTGGCAGGTGATCCGCTTAACAACACAGAATCACCGGTGCAGTATTGATCACTGCCTGTAATCGTCGGTTTTTCAGGACTGGCATTTACGGTAACATCAACTGGAACAGACGGCAGGCTGAAACAGCCATCAGCATTGGCCACCCTGACTGAGTAACTGCCGGTGGTTCTGGCTGAGATGTTCTGAGTGGTCTCACCGGTGGACCACAGATAGGTTGTACCTGCTGAAGAAGTAAGAATGAGGCTGTCACCTTCACAGAAAGTGGTATTGCCCGTGAATGTGATGGCAGGCTCTGCAGGAGCAGGCCTTGTGGTTAGGGTCACAGCGCCTGAGGGAAGGCTGGGACAGCCCACCCCGTTGATGGTCTGCACGGTGAAATCCCCGGCTGTATTTGCAGCAATGCTTTGCGTGGTATCACCGGTCGACCATAAGTAGGCAATCCCCGGTGATGAAGTCAGTAAGACACTGTCATGTTCACAAATATCCGTGCTGCCATCCACAGTTATGACAGGAGTTGGTGGTAAATTGTAAACGGTCACCGTAGTGGTGGCAGAAGGAATGCTCTGGCAGCCGCTGGTATCTGTTACCTGTACATAGAAGTTTCTATTGGATTTTACCCGGATCGTCTGGTTGGTATCCCCGCTTGACCAGAGGTATGAAAACGCAACACTTGAAGTGAGATCCACACTATCCCCTTCACAGAAGGTTACTGGTCCCGATGCAGTTACTATGGGCTGGGCCGGTGAGGGATGGGCAGTTACCTGGACAGGATCGGAAGGGACACTGCTGCAACCCTGTCCGTCAAATACACTGACCGTATAGCTTCCGCTAATACCGGCCCAGATATCCTGGGTAGTTTCGCCGTTGGACCAAAGGTAGGCGGTTCCGGCTGATGAACTTAGCTGGACACTGTCACCGGAACAGAAGGTAGTGGGCCCCCCAGCCGTAATGGTGGGTTGTGCGGGAGGGGTCAACACGGTAATAAATATGCTGTCAGTCCCCACCGCCCCATTGGTCTGGTCGGTCACCTCAACCACATACCAGGTCGACACTGTGGGATTGGCAACCGGATCGGCGATCCCCGGGTCGCTTAGGCTGTCTGTCGGGGTCCATGTATAGGTATAAGGGCCTGTTCCAACGACGTTTACGCCCAGGTTGGCCACCGCTGGAAAACAGGAACCAATGCTGTCTGCATCTGTCACAGCTGTTACCTCAATATCATCATTGAGGATGGTATAGGTATGGATACTGTCAGCACTCAGTATCAGTCCCAGGGATGGAGAACTGATACGGATTTCAAAGGTCTTATCGGGTTCGGCGATATCGTTGTCAATGATCAATGGTACAATACTGGCGGTCTTTGTTCCCGGGAGGAAGGTGAGTACATCGGGATTGAGCAGGTAATCAATCCCGCCACCGGTAGCCGATCCATCGAGGGCCCGGTATTGCACGGTGAGTTCTGTGCTAACCCCGTAGTTGAGCGAAACTTCAATTTGCGGATTGGCAATGGATTCGAGTCCCTCTGAAGCTGGCATTGTAAATCCGGCTACCGGCCTGACACATCCGATGGTCATGTAATAGCCGTCCTGAAGGTCAACCGAGTTGGCGATATACTGGTTCCCTGCCCTTACCACGGGATAGGGCATTGCGTCAGTAGTAAAATCACCATCCTCATCCACCCACAGGATGAATGAAAGGAATTCCGGCGGGAATGCAGGCATTATGGTGTCAAAGAGACTAACGGTAACACTTCCCATCCCGTCACCACCGGTGGCATTCACCCGCCATTCGCGTTCCACCCGCAGCAGGTTCAGATCATTGTTGGGCAGATCAGTGGTTATCCATGAGCTAATATCTCCATTGTCATGCCCGAATAGGAGAAATTCCCCGTCATCAAGATCGGTTGGGTTTCCGACTGCCAGGAGCCTGGCAGACTGGGCATCGGTATGCTGGTTGCCTTCATCCACCTGCCCTATCCCGGCTACATCATAACTGTGAACAGCCTGATGGGCGTATAAGTCTGTCGGAATGACAAGGCCATATTTGGCTGCCAGGTAGTTTTCAACGATGATCTTTTGAGCCGAATTCAGGATATTGTTATAAACAATCGCCTCGGCTATGTCCCCTCCAAGATAGGTGTCAATGGTATGGTTTGCACCCAGGACCAGTGATCCGTCCGTGATCACGCTTGCCCCATATTCTGCAGCTGCGAAGGCTGTTTCATTCAGGAAAACCTCATGGAAGGCAGAAGCGATATTGTGCCTGGCATGAATGATATAGGGGGTGTTGTCCGCTAAAGCTGGACCGTAATACTTGGCACCTTGGGTAAATGCATAATAGTTATTATCTGTTTCACGGCTGATACTGACGGTCTGGTTAACATTCGCATCCCCTATGGTCATCACATAGGCATCTGTGGCAGCTGCCGTAAACCTGTTCACGGTGATCATGGTGATGGGCGCTGATAAGGGTCCCAGTTCACCGGTCATGTTTTGATTTATGCCATTAAAAGTAAGCATGGGCCGGTCATTAATTGCATTACCGACCAACAGAGGCTGGTCTCCCACAGTAGCCTGGGAAACATGGTTTTCATTCCCGCTTTGATCATTCCAAGTCTGCACTGACTGGCCCGGGGAAGCTTCCGTGCCGCCACTGTTTAATGCACCTTTGTCCGCACGCAGCCAGAGGTCGTTCTCATCATCGTTCCCAACGCCACCGGGACCGGTATTACCTTCAATCGGCCACGATGGGTCTGAAGCACAGACGCCAAAGGTTCCGCTCTTGGCCTGGTCACCGAAGATCCTGATATAGATTGTTTCTCCCGGGGTGCGGCCGGTGAGGATCCTCGTGGGCATGGTCGAGGTGGTCTCATCGCAGAATAATTCTGTCAGGCTGTTGCAATCAGCTCCGGTATACAAAACCATGACGGCCCAGTCGAGGGTACCGGCAAAGGTTTCAACCTTCAGCTGGCCTGAAGCCGGGACCTCTGCGGTAAACCAGACATCCCCGCTGAAGAATTGATGACAGGTGGGACTTCCAATGCCGGTCCCATAGGCCCCTTTGTTGTTGAATACTGAAGGTGTACATACATTGCCAACAACCAGGGCGGCTGCCGTGCAGGGATCGTTATTTGAAGGGGGAGGATTGGCACTGATCTCGGCATCCCAGCCGTTATGCGTCAGTGAAGTCGGCTGGGACCTGAACCGGAATCCTACACAACCGTCCGGATAGGTAAAAGTGAATTGAGGTGTATCGTCATGATAGGCCTGGGCTGAGTCAGCGCCATAATAGATTGTCAGGTAATCATAATCCCTGAACTCACCCGGACCCGGGTTGGGAAAGGTACCCCTGTAGTCGGTCGCAAAATTTGAAAAGTCGAAGGTTATGGGGTTGCCATTATTTGAACAGAACGTAACAGTCCATTGTTCATTGGTGCCATAGTTGTTCAATCCCCCTGCATCCCAGAAGGTGCCGGAGTTGGTATAAACGGTGTCCCCGCTATTAAATCCGTGTCCAAGGTAAAAGTCATCCTCACCTGTCTGTGAAAATGACATCTGGGCAGCACATATCATAAAAACCAGTAAACCGACTCTGTTTATCATATTATATTGGTATCTAATCAATCAAAGTTAAAATATATACCCTAATAAAGTACCAGATGCACTGTGAAAAATATCAACCATACGGGAACTTGCCTGAAATAAAGGAAATAGCGAACTTTATCCTGTTAATAAATTAGACTCCATTACTTTGCAAAGGGTTGCCCGGCACTGTATGTAAGTCATGGTGATATTGTATATATTTGGTATCAATTCTGATATGATCATGAGATCCGGAATATTGGTAATACTTGTTTTCCTGGTTTTACATCCAGCAGGATTTTCACAAGTGCTTGAATCAAGCGATACAACCACCAGTGAGGCCCCTGCTGAAATGCCTGTCACTTCAGCCGATACCCTTAAGGAGGAGAGAACTGATACCCTGGAAGCCATTCCGGCTTATGAGCCGCTTCGTCCAATTGAGGGAATAGGTGATTACAGGATCACTGTCCAATCTGATACCGCAGCCAGCCTCGAAGGTGACCGTGAATTCAATCTTATCCAGGCTGCAGACAGGGGCCAGCTGGGAATTATAAAATTCCTGGTAGAAAGGGGTGTCGATGTTGATGCCACGTCTGTGGACGGGGTCACTCCCCTTATGTATGCCTCGCAGAACGGATATACGGAAATCATGGAGTACCTGATCACTAAGGGAGCTGATGTGAATGCCACCCCGGATAACGATGTTACCCCATTGATCGGTTCTGTCAGGACCGGACATTATGAAGCCACAGAAATGCTGCTTGAAGCCGGAGCAGAAGTGGATGCAAAAGATGAACTGGCTTTGACTTCCCTGATGCATGCATCGGCATACGATTATCCTGAAATCGCAGATTTGCTGATTGAGAAGGGAGCGGATGTGGAGGCGGGGGACTGGTTCGGGACACGGCCCCTGATGATGGCAGTTTATTACGATTGCCATGAAACCACGCAGGTATTGATCAGGAGGGGGGCAGATCTGAATGCCCGGGATACTTTCGGGTTTACCGCATTGATGATAGCAGCCCAGCACGCGGATTACGATATTGCCTGGTTGTTACTCGAAAAGGGAGCAGATCCAAGGTTGCAGAATAAAGGCGGACTTCATGCCATTGCCATGGCAACCATGAGCAGGGATGAAGATATCATCGAATTATTATTGGAGAATGGAGCCAGTATCAACCAGAATATAAATTACTCCACCAATGCATTGAGCCTGGCAAAAGAGGCCAAATCTGAAGAAATGGAAATATTCCTTCTTGAAAACAAGGCCCATTATAACCGGACACCGGAGATCTCGGAGATCCGGATTGAAGGGGGACTGGATTTCAGTGCAGATGATCTGATGGTCGGCGGTGAGATCGGTGTATCTGAAAATAAGTACAATATGTTCGTCACCACCGGTTTCTTTGTCAGGACTTCAGCGATCAGGGTGATCCGTCCCGAAAATGACACCCTTTCATACCAGCTCTGGGAAAAAAGGTATTTCTGGCCGCTGACCATCGGTAAGAATTTCCCTTTTTACCGTAAACAGGAAACATCTATCGGATTCAAGGCACAGCTCAGGGGAGGGATCACCTGGGGAGGATACAGGGGTTCCGACCTCCACCCGGGTACCCGGTTCATTGTTGTTCCTTCGGCTGGTTTGTACCGCCGCCTGAAATATTGGGGATTATCTTTTGATTATGAATATGTCAATTATAAGGTCCATGACATGTCCCCGCATCGCTTCAGGCTGTCATTGCTTGTTTTTATCAATTTGCAGAAACGGATGAAATATACACGGAAGGATATATCCTGGTTTTAGAAAATGAAAGTGAACAGTCATATAAAAGCGCTTATTGTCCTTGTCCTGCTTACGCTGGCCGGTTCATGTAATGAGTACCTGGGACTGACAGTCGATTGTGATGATTGCTGGGGATTCCGGCCCGACAGTGCCGATCTGATCATCAACCTGACCATTAACAGCAGCCATCCCGAGGTGCCCATCGTGGTGTACCGTGGTAATATCGAGAGCCGCCAGGTGGATTGGATAGACACGGTCCGGGAAACACCAGTTTACCTTTATTCTGCCATAGACCAGTATTATTCGGTAACGGCAGAATACAAGGTGGACGGGAAAACCATTATAGCTGTGGACGGGGATGAAATGAAGGCGAAAGATGCCACCTCATCCTGTGATTTCGAATGCTGGATTGTCACCGATGGCAATTTCAGGGTAGATTTAAAATAACATACTTAAACGGATGAAAAAAATCAATCTTTTCAATCTTTGTGTTCTTGCCTGTATTGTCACCTCCTGTAGCACCGGGAAGCCTGATCCACGGCCCAATATCCTTTTCATCATTTCCGATGACCAATGCTATAAGACAGTTAATGCCATGGGAGGGGAGGAGGTTATAACGCCTTCTCTGGATCAGCTGGCAGGGGAAGGGCTGGCTTTTACCCATGCCTATAATATGGGCGGCTGGCACGGGGCGGTATGCGTAGCCAGCCGGACCATGCTGAACACGGGACTCTCAGTGTGGCGGGCCAACCGGGCAGAAACCAGCCTGGATCAGTGGGACGAGCAGGGGATGATGTGGAGTAATCTCATGGAAAATGCAGGATACGAGACTTTCATGGCTGGAAAATGGCATGTCAAAATAGAACCTGACAGTATTTTCCAGCATACCGGGCATATACGCGGGGGCATGCCCAAACAAACCCCGGAAGGGTATAACCGTCCCAAAGGTCCGGATGACAAAGAATGGACCCCCTGGGATACCCGGTTTGGTGGTTTCTGGGAAGGAGGAAAACACTGGAGTGAGGTACTGGCTGATGAGGCTGTTACTTTTCTTGAGCGCGCCAAGGGTTCAGATGATCCTTTCTTCATGTATGTAGCCTTCAACGCACCGCATGATCCGCGGCAATCCCCGAAGGAGTATGTAGACATGTATCCGTTGGAAAATATTTCGGTTCCGGCCAGTTTCCAGCCTCTTTATCCGGATATGGAGCTGATCGGCTGTGGAAAAGGGCTCCGGGATGAGAAGCTGGCGCCTTTCCCAAGGACCGAATACGCGGTAAAAGTCAACCGCCAGGAGTACTATGCCATTATTTCCCATATGGACAGCCAGCTGGAAAGGATACTGGAAGCCCTGGAAACATCAGGAAAAAGGGAGAATACCTATGTTGTTTTTACATCGGACCACGGACTTTCCTGTGGTAATCATGGACTGCTGGGCAAGCAAAATATGTATGATCATTCGATCAGGGTCCCCCTGTTCGTGACCGGTCCCGGTATACCCCGTGGGAAACGGGTAGGAGCTGATGTGTATCTCCAGGATGTAATGCCCACCATCCTTGAGCTGGCCGGGGCTGAATTACCCGGTCATATCGAATACCACAGTCTGTTACCCTTTACCGATGGCAGCAGGAGCAAGAGCCACTATGATGCCATTTATGGTTGCTACAGGGACGAGCAGCGGATGGTCCGGTATGAGGATTTCAAACTGATCCTGTATCCCTATGCTTCAGAAATGCTGCTGTTTGACCTGGAAAACGACCCGGATGAAATAGTGAACCTGGCAGGGGAGGATGGATACAGGGACAGGATAGCCCGGATGTTTGAAAAATTCATCACACTCCAGGTGCAGATGGAAGATACCCTTGATATGCGGGACTTCTTTCCTGAAATGTTTATAAATTAAGGAATGCTTATAATAAGAGCTTAAGGTCATGACTAAAAATAAAATTTCAGACGCCGTGAATGGCGGACGGGTACTTGTCTCCGATGGTGCATGGGGCACCTTTCTTCATCAGAAGGGCCTGCAGACCGGAACATGCCCGGAACAATGGTGTGTCGATCATCCGGAAGAAGTGGGAGACATCGCAAGCAGTTATATCGAAGCCGGTTCCGATATGGTCGAAACCAACAGTTTTGGAGGATCTGCCTTAAAACTGGAACATTACGGCCTGTCTGACCGGGCTGCTGAGTTTAATGAAGCTGCCGCCAGGATTTCCTCCATGGCGGCAGGAGGGGATAAGTGGGTGATTGCCTCCATCGGTCCCACAGGTAAAATGCTGCTCACTGGTGATGTGACCCCGGAGGAGCTTTATAATGGTTTTAAGGAACAAGCTGTGGCGCTTGAAAAGGGCGGCGCAGATGCCATCTGCATTGAGACAATGAGTGACATTGATGAAGCCGTTCAGGCAGTGAAAGCTGCCAGGGAAAATACGGACCTCGAAGTGATCTGTACCTTCACCTTTGAACGTACCATACAGGGAGAGTACCGGACCATGATGGGCGTTTCACCGGTTGAAGCTGCCCGGGCAGCCATGGAAGCCGGTGCGGATATAATCGGCACAAACTGTGGCAACGGCTTTGAGCGAATGATAGATATCGTAAAGGAGATCCGGACCGTATCCCCTGATATCCCTGTGCTTGTTCATGCCAACGCGGGCCTGCCGAAAAACATAGACGGGGTGGATGTTTTCCCGGATACGCCTGAACAGATGGCATCCCTGGTACCTGATCTTGTCAACGCCGGTGCTAATATCATCGGGGGTTGTTGCGGTACTACCCCTGATCATATCAGGGCGATCAAGCAGGCGGTTGAGCGTTTGTAATGATAAATTGTAGAATTAGAACTCCGGTCTATCCATCCCGCTCTCCGGGTCACGGAATACCCAGGGTTCCCATATGGCAAGTATCTCCTCCCATTCTTCCAGCGAGCGAGTCGGATAGTTTGCCGGCCAGCCGCCATCACGGAATTCATCCGTCACACCCTGATCGTTGATTTCGTCCCTCCATTTGTTCAACCCTGCCAGTAATTCTTCCTTCACCTTTGCATAATCCTGGTCCTCTGCCAGGTTGTTTAATTCAAACGGGTCTGCCTGCATATCATATAATTCAAATTCAGGTTTTACCGGGGACATGAAAGCAGCCTGTTCCGGTGGTAATTCACCCTTCAGTTTCATGACATTCAGCAGTGCCAGCACGGGATAGCTTGCTTCTTTATAACGGTTGTACTGGCAGTATGCCCTCTCAGGCATCAGGTTATGGATCAGTTTAAATTCAGCTGACCTGATGGCCCTCATGGCATCGTAGGTATCATCCATCTTATCACGGGCTGCAAAAATATATTTCCTGTTTTTTACCTCTTTGTCGAAAAGGCTCTTACCATGTGTTTCATATTCGGTCTGAATGCCGGCTGCCTCCAGGATGGTAGCAGATATGTCTATGGTCATCACCATATCATCGCTTACAAGTCCGGGTTTTATAATGCCGGGCCAGCGCGCCATGATAGGGACCTGTATCCCCCCGTCATAAAGGAACTGCTTGCCCCTGGGCATGCAACGGCCATTGTCCCCGATGATAAAGACAAGGGTGTTTTCAGCCAGGCCTTCATCTTCCAGCCGCTGAAGGACCTCACCGATCTGCCGGTCCACCCGCTGTGCAGCTTCAAGCCCATTGGCCCAGTCCCGCTTTGCCAGCGGATGATCGGGATAATAGGGAGGGAGCTCCACATTGGCAATATCTATGGGCCGTTCCGGATCACGCAGCCATTTTCTGTGTGTTCCGCCAAAGGTGATCTGGGCAAAGAAGGGCTGGCCACCGGCTCTTTCACTCCAGTCCTTGCCCATGAATAAAGGCCTGTTTGTCAGAAAATTACAGTCTGTTTTGTTGCTTTCCATCAGGCAGGTATAATAGCCTGCTTCCTCCAGCAGGTGGGTAATGGGTTTAATGCCATGTGGGAGCTGTTTCTTCTCCCAACCCGTACCCTGGGTACGATGCTGGTTGGCTCCGATATAGTTCTGGTGGAATCCGGTGATCATGGCGGAGCGGGACGGAGAACAGACGGGCGCAGTACAGAATGAATTGGTATAGCGGACCCCATCTGCCGCAAAAAGGTCTATGTTCGGAGTATAGACTCCTTTTGCACCATAGCAGGACAATTCATATCCCCAGTCTTCCATCATGATCCAGATGATATTGGGTTTGACACCGGCTGATTTTGGTGATGAAGTACAGCCTGCAATGTTAAAAATGACGAGAAGGACGAAAGTTATTTGTTTCATAGCTGATAGTTTTTCATATTCAAATTTATCAATTTGATAATTCTATGCATGTATTGTAATGAATTATTTATCTTGCTAAGAAAATGAGAACTTTCAGGATTATATGCATAATGGCATTTTTGCTGCCGGGAATGTCCGGGCTCCGTTCGCAAACCCACTCTTTTGTTTTAAAGACTGCTGAGAGGGCCCTGCTGCCTTTACCGGCCCGGTTGCCGGTCAGTGATTTGAAAGTGAACGGGGATTCGGTTCGAGTAGAGGTGTTACGGGAAAGTGAGCGGGGAATGATACCCATTAAATCCCAGTTGGAGACCGGGGATAATACCATCCTCTGGATCCTTCCGGATGAGGTGATCGCACCGGACAGCGAAGTGATTTTCCATATCAAACTGCATAAAGCATCTCCGGATCCAACGGTTAAAAACCATGCAGGGATGGATAGACATAATATCAGCCTGAGTTACGGGGGAAAAAAGGTGCTGGATTATCGCCATGCCTATTTGGAAGCACCTGCAAATGTTGATCCCCTGTATGGTAAAAGCGGTTTTATCCATCCCCTTAAATCTCCTGAAGGCAATATTATGACCCGGATCCAGCCCGGGGATCATTACCATCATTACGGGATATGGAATCCATGGACCAAAACCATTGTCGACGGACAGGAAGTGGATTTCTGGAACCTGGCACTGGGTGAGGGGACAGTGCGTTTTGCAGGATTGATCTCCAAAACTGCAGGCGAGGTGTTCAGCGGATTTACCATCAGGCAGGAACATGTGAGTTTCAAAGCCCTGGGACCTGAGCAGGTGGCCATCAATGAAAGCTGGCATGTAAAAAACTTTCCTGTGGAAATTGAGGGAAGGACCTGCTGGTTAATAGATTTTACGTCCACCATGAATAACCCCCTGGATTCGGCCATTGAATTATCGGCTTACCGTTACGGAGGAGGGATAGGCTGGCGTGCGACCGCAGCATGGAACAAAGATAATAGCAGCGTCCTGACCTCGGAAGGCAAAACCAGGAAGGATGCAGATGGATCGTACGCCCGGTGGTGCAAGGTGGAGGGATGGTTTCCCTCAGGCATCCCCTCCGGCATTCTTTTTTGCAGCCATCCAGGGAACCGGGCACATCCCGAACCCATGCGGGTCTGGCCGGAGGATGCCAATGATGGCAGGGGAGATGTTTTTTTTGAGTTCTGCCCCATCAGGCATCAAAAATGGACGATATACCCGGGGAAAGATTATATCTTGAAATACCGGATGCTGGTTTTTGATGGAGAGATCAGCCCTGAAATAGCTGAATCTGTCTGGCAGAACTATGCACAGCCGGTCAGCATTGAATGGATTAAATAGTACCCCTTTAACCTATGAAAAGAAGATCATTTATTCAAAAAGCAATGGCCGGTACAGCAGGTGCATATCTGGTACCAACGATTGTACCTGCATCGGTATTTGGCAAAAATGCCCCGGGTAATAAAATTAACATCGGCCAGATCGGCTGCGGCAGGATCGCCCGTGGACATGATATCACGGAGACCATAAAATATGATGATGCCAGGCTGGTGGCTGTATGTGATGTGGACAGGAACCGAATGGCAGATGGCAAAAAACTGATCGAAGAATATTATAGCGGGAAGATCGGAGAGAATTACATGAAGGTGAAAATGTATGAGGATTACCATGAGATGCTCGCGAACCCGGACATCGATGCGGTTATCATCTCCACCCCCGATCACTGGCATTCCCAGCCTGCCATGGAAGCTGCCCTGGCAGGAAAGGATATTTACCTGCAGAAACCCACTTCTCTGACGATTGAGGAGGGCAGGCAGCTCAGCGATATTGTCCAGCGCCAGGATGTGATCCTGCAGACCGGGACACAGCAACGGTCCTCTCCCCAGTTCAGGATTGCCGCGGAGCTGGTGCGGAATGGCCGGATCGGCCGGCTGCATACGGTAAAAGTGGGTTTGCCTGGTGATCCCTCCGGTCCCGAAGCAGCAGAAATGCCGGTCCCCGATGCCCTGAATTATGATATGTGGCTCGGATCGACACCATTTGTCCCTTATACGGAAATTGGCGTTCATCCCCTGGAAGGCTACAGCAGGCCGGGTTGGCTGAGAAGGGAGCAATTTGGCGCCGGCATGATCACCGGCTGGGGACAACATCATTTTGATTCAGCTGCATGGGGGATGGATACCGAGTATACCGGTCCCAGATATATCGAGGCAGTGGCCCAGTTCCCTGTATCGGGACTCTGGGATGTGCATGGTGATTTCATGGTCAAGGCAGAATACGAGAATGGGATCACCATGTACACCAGCGGGGGCTTCCCCAATGGGATAAGGTATGAGGGAAGCGAAGGATGGATCTTTGTCTCCAGGGGCAATTATACGGCCACAGCCAGTGATCCTGTAGCCAGGGAAGCAAGCAGCAAGGCCCTCGATGCCAGTGATCCGGCCATCCTTTCTTCCGAAATAAAAGAGGGCGAGATACATCTCTATGAAAGCGATGAACAGCATGGCAACTGGCTGGAATGCATCAGGTCACGCAAGCAACCCGTTTCCCCCGTAGAGATAGGGCACAGGGCATGCACAGTTTGCCTGGTCAGCCATATTGCCATGAAACTTGACAGGAAACTGGAATGGGACCCGGCAGCTGAAAGATTCATCAATGATGATGAGGCAAATGCTGCATTGAGCAGGCCCCAGAGACAGCCATACGGAACCAATTATGTTAAATATTAATCAATTAAAAATGAAAAGAACAATGCTATGGCTATACATATTATGTATGATGGCCACTAATTCCTGCAAGATGAACGAAACTACAGATCAAACTATCAGGATCATGACACTGGATCCAGGGCATTTTCATGCAGCTCTGGTACAAAAGAAGATGTACGAACAGGTTTCACCTGAAGTTCATGTTTTTGCCCCGGAAGGGAATGATGTAAAACTGCACCTGAAGCGAATAGAAGGATTTAATAGTCGTGCCGAGGATGCTACCTCATGGAAAGAAACGGTGTATACCGGGGAGGATTTTTTTGAAAAGATGATACAGGAGAAACCAGGCAATGTGGTGATGATCTCCGGTAACAATCAGAAAAAGACGGAATATATCCTGGCTTCAGTTCAAAGCGGCCTCAATGTGCTGGCGGATAAACCCATGGTAATAACTCCGGACGAGTTTCCAATGCTCCTGGAAGCATTTCAGGAGGCCGGGCAAAAAGGTGTCATGCTCTATGATGTAATGACCGAACGATATGAAATAACGACCCTGTTACAAAAGGAACTTTCAAGGATTGAAACTGTATTCGGATCCCTTGTAAAAGGAACACTGGAAGATCCAGCCATTACCAAGGAAAGTGTTCATCATTACTTTAAATATGTTTCAGGGAATCCCCTTATCCGTCCGCCATGGGCATTTGACACAGACCAACAGGGTGAAGGAATTGTGGATGTTTCCACCCACCTGGTCGACCTGGTTCAGTGGGAATGTTTCCCGGATGAGATTATAGATTATAAAAATGAGGTTGAGATCCTGGAGGCCAAAAGATGGCCAACCATTATCGATGCAGAAATGTTCGCCGGGGTTACCGGGCTGGATACCTTCCCGGAATACCTGGAGAAAGATATTATAGATGGGAAATTGCATGTTTATTGCAACGGTGCCTTTACCTACAGCCTCAGGGGTGTCCATGCGAAGGTATCTGTTATCTGGAATTACCAGGCTCCTGAGGGGACAGGAGATACCCATTACTCCATTATGAGGGGGAGCAAAGCAAACCTGATTATCAGGCAGGGAAAGGAAGAGAACTTCACACCCACACTTTACATAGAATCCGTTTCTGGAGCAGACATAACAGAGGCAGCTGAACAGGCTGTGAACCAGACCCTGCAGGAAAAATATGCCGGGATATCCCTGCTTCATCTCGCAGAGGGTAAATGGAAAGTGGATATACCCGATACATACAGGATAGGGCATGAATCCCATTTCGGTCAGGTTACTGACAGGTACCTGGAATACCTTGATGAGGGTAAAATGCCGGGTTGGGAAGTGCCCAATATGATCGCCAAGTACTATACAACAACCGCAGCTCTTACCAAAGCCCTTCAATGAAATGAAATACATTGCACTTCTGATATTTTTGTCGGCTTTGACCATAAATAGCAATTCCCTGCATGCTCAAGGCCTGGAAGAGGTTGAGCTGAATTCGGACTGGATGGATATGATCAAGGAACTGGCCCCTGAGGAACCTGCAGTAAAACCTGCAAAAGTTCCAAGGATACTGGTATTTACACTGAGTACCGAATACCAGCACTGGGTTGTACCTCATACAACTTCCATTATGGAAATACTATCGGCCAAAACCGGGGCTTTCGTGATAGATCAAACTGTAGATATACAGGTATTTGAAGATCTTAAGGGATATGATGCAGTATTGTTGAACAATAATTGTTCAGCGGGTGAAAGGAGGGATCTTTTCTGGGATGAGCTGGGTAAAAACAAGGATCTGACCGGGAAGGAACGTGATAAAAAAGCGGCCAGGCTGGAAAAAAACCTGATTGAGTTTGTAAAGAGTGGAGGCGGACTTATGGTCGTTCATGGCGGTATTGTAATGCAGAATAATTCCATGGAATTCAGTGAAATGGTGGGAGGGAGCTTTGATTACCACCCTGTTCAGCAGGAGGTACAGGTAGAACTGGTTGAGCCGGACCATCCCCTCCTGACTGGATTTAAAGGGCAGACTTTTGTACATGTAGATGAACCTTATATTTTTAAAAACGCCTATTTTGACTATGATTTCCGCCCGCTGCTGTCAATGGATGCTTCTGCATTGCATTCCCTGAAAGAGGAGATCAAGGATCCCATCATCTATATCTCATGGATCAAGCGATATGGCAAGGGAAGGGTATTTTATATTTCCCCCTCCCATAATGCCCAGAGTTATGAAGATCCCAGGTTGCTTCAATTTTACCTGGACGGATTGCAATATGTCACCGGCGATCTGAAATGTGATGATAGCCCGATGAAACGGAAACCTTAATTTTATTAAAACTAATTATCATGATTAAAGGAATGTTGATGTTTATTAGCGCTGTAGCTATTATTTCTTGCTTGCAGGCCCAGGAGGCGAATTATGATGAATCCGGGGTACCGGATTATGTTTTGCCGGACCTGCTGACCAATTCGGCTGGTTCAGAAGAGAAAACGGCTAGCGACTGGGAGAAGATCAGGCGGCCGGAAGTATTGAGTCTTTTTGAGCAAAATGTATACGGCAAGGTTCCTGACCGTTACTACATCCAATCCCAGGAGGTTTTAATTCATGAGCAAAATGCACTGGACGGACTGGCAGACAGGTATGAAATAAAGATATCCATTGAAAAAAATGACAGGGTGGCATCTTTCAACCTGCTCGTATATCTCCCAGCAGATGCAAAAACGGCGGTCCCTGTTTTTATAGGGTGTAATTTCAATGGCAATCATACGATACATCCCGATCCAGGCATTCTTGTTAC
>JAZGGT010000287.1:0-19937 GCA_036480555.1 Bacteroidales bacterium
GCAAATATAATACTTTATTGGATAAAATTAGAACTGATGGATTCATAATTGTATACTTTATTGATCACATCAGCAAAAAGTTCAGCAACGGAGATGGTCCTGATCTTCTTACTATCCCTGGGAAGGGGTATGGTATCGGTTACAATTACCTCCTTGATCTTGGATTTCTGAATTCGTTCATAGGCCTTGCCGGACAGGACCGGGTGAGTGGCGCAAACCCTGACTGAAGTGGCTCCCTCCTTTACCAGCATATCGGCTGCCAGGCAAATGGTACCTGCAGTATCAATCATATCATCGATAATGATCACATCCTTACCCTTGATTTTCCCGATTACCTTGATATCTTCCACTACATTTGCCTTTTTCCTCACTTTATAACAGATCACCATCTCCGTTTTCATAAACCTGGAATAGGCATTTGCCCTTTTGGTCCCGCCCATATCCGGGGCCGCAATGGAAAGGTTCTTCAGGTTCAGGCTTTTCAGGTAAGGTACAAACAGGGAAGATGCATACAGGTGATCCACGGGGACATCAAAAAATCCCTGAAGCTGATCAGCGTGCAGGTCCATCGTCATCACCCTGTCCACGCCTGCTGCAGTCAGGAGATTGGCTACGAGCTTGGCACCGATGGCTGCCCTGGGCCTGTCTTTGCGGTCAGACCGTGCATAACCGAAGTAGGGGATTACAGCTACGATCTTGTAGGCTGAGGCACGCTTGGCAGCATCAATTAGCAAAAGCAATTCCAGCAGGTTTTCGGCAGGAGGGAAGGTTGATTGAATGATAAATACGGTGCAACCCCGGACTGATTCCTCATAATTTGGCTGGAATTCACCATCACTGAACCGTTGGACATTGGTTTTACCAAGTTCACTTCCAAATGCTTTTGCAATCTTTTCAGCCAGGTACATGGATTGTTTACCTGCGAAAAACTTGATGGGGGAATTGGGTCTCATCCTAAGAAAATAATAGTGTTTCCTACTGGTAATTCTTCGGCGTTAAAAGTACAAATTTATTTCATTTTACCTGAGGGTTTCCTGTATAAACTCAAGCAGCTCCCCCCGGCCTTTTTTATGCAATGCGGATGTCAGAAAAACAGGCGGAAGGGACTCCCAGGATTCAAGCAGGTTTTTCTTGTACTGGTCTGTATTTTGCCGGACCTGCATAGGAGTGATCTTGTCAGTTTTGGTGAATACCATGGCAAAAGGGACCTGGTTGCTGCCCAGAAAATGAAGGAATTGGCGGTCGGTTTTCTGCATCTCCAGGCGTGCATCGATCAGGAGAAATAGGCAGACCAGGTTTTGTCTTTTCAGCACATACTCCCGGATCATCTTCATCATTTTCCCCCTCTCCGCAACTGGCATCCTGGCATAACCGTATCCTGGCAGGTCGACAAGGTACCACTCCTCATTGATCAGGAAATGATTGATCAATTGGGTTTTTCCCGGGGTTGAGGATGTTTTGGCCAGTTTGTTCCGGTTAGTAAGCATGTTGATAAGGGATGATTTCCCGACATTTGACCTGCCTATAAAGGCATATTCAGGCAGATCGTCCCGGGGACAACCCTTCAGCCCTGTGCTGCTTTTCAGGAACCTGGCTTCTTTGATGGTCATGACAACCACTTATGCAGATTTTCAGCAACAAAGTCGTCATCGTTTAGATCCGGATATGCTTCGTAAACCCGGTCAATCTCTTTTTTCTGTCCGGGTGACAGCACCTCATCCCTGTTCAGGGTCCACAATCCCTCCATCAGTCCCTGCCGCCGCAATACCTCATGAAGGCCAACAATACAACCCTTAAAATTACTGGCTGCATCAAAGAAGGCTGCATTGCTATCGGTTATCTGCATCCCCAGGTCCAGTTGTTGCTGTATGTCCCCGCTTAGGTTTCCTTTTTGAATATCTTCCAGAAGGGTTACTGCAGACCGGGTCCAGACGGCCCAGTGTCCCAGTAAGCCACCCACTATCCTTTTTTTAATGATTTCCGAACCTGCGGGAAGGTTATATTCGGATAATAAATCAACCAGGATATTGTCATCATTCCCGGTATAAAGAGCAATTTCATCTGCACGTCCGGATTCAATTACACCCCGCACAACATCCAGTGTCTGATAACGGTTAAATGGAGCAATCTTGATGGCAATTACATTTTCAATCTGTGCAAATTCCCTCCAGAAATCAACATCCAGGATCCTTCCACCCACTGCTGGCTGAAGGTAGAATCCAATGATTGGGATGATATCAGCAATAATCCTGCAATGTTCCAGTACGGTATCATTGGAAGCTTCAGGGAATGCTGCCAGACTTAACAGTCCGGCGTGAAAACCCTGTGATAATGCCAGGCGTGCTTCCCGTGCAGCCTGTTCAGTTTCACCGATAATCCCTGCAATCCTGATAACCGGGTTTTGGGTGCTTACAGCAAAATCGTCGAACTCTTCCCTGGCAATTTTTAATACAGGCTCAAACAAATTGATCTCCGGCAACCGGATTTCGAACTGGGTCGTGTGAACTGCGACAGCCACTCCCCCTGCACCTGCATCCAGGTAATACCTGATGATTGCTCTTTGCCGTCTCTCATCCAGCTTCCGGTTCTTATCCAGGGCAAGTGGCATGGCCGGAATGACAACCCCTTTATGAAGGGTTTTCAGGATATTTTCTGGTAATTCTTTAGTATTTTCCATCTCTCACTTCATAATGGGTGGGTTTGCCAAGCATTTCTCCGCCTTCATTTATCCAGTCAGCGATCCACCTGATGATCTGTCCTGTTGATACTTTCGGCCTGCCAAATAATTGAAATGCATGTTCAGCATTATTGAGAAGGGCAGTTTTGGCTTCTTCATTAATAAATTCGGGGTTAACTTTGAATAATTTTCCAAATTCCATGGCAACGTCATGAACTGACAGGGTATCCGGACCTGTAATATTTAAATATTTAGCCGGACTTTCACAGATTTCCAGTGAACGTAGTACCACATCATTCACATCGCCCTGCCAGATCACGTTAAAATATCCCATAGACAGGTCAATGGGTTCCTGGTTTTTTACTTTTAGGGCAATGTCAACCAGCACACCATAACGCAATTCCACCGAGTAGTTCAGGCGGATCATGCAAACCTTTGTGCCATGCTGCTTACTCCCGTATTCAAACATTCTTTCCCTACCCAGGCAGGACTGTGCATACTCACCTACCGGTCCGGGTGCATCGGTCTCCAGCGATCCACCCGACTCGACGGATACCAGGGGATAGACACAACCTGTTGAGAAGGCAACAATATTTGATTCTTTATAATACTCGGCAACCAGTGCCGGCATATAGGAATTGACAGCCCAGGTCAGGGAAAGGTTATCTTCAGAACCAAACTTCATGCCCGCCAGGAAGTAAACATTCCTGACCTGGGGCAGGCTGTGAATAAAGTCCGGGTCCAGTAAATCACCATGATAGGTTTCAAATCCGATATTTTCAAACTGCTTGCGCTGTTCCTCTGATTCGAAGAGGGCAACTCCATACATACGTTTTTTAACGCCTGCTTGCTCACAGGCACGCTTGGCCATTCTTGCAAGCGAAGGGCCGATTTTGCCTCCGATCCCAAGGAACATAATATCCCCTTCCAGGCCTGAAAACATTTTTACAGCCTCAGGTGTAGGTGTTGATAGCAGATCTTCCAATATGTCCAGGTTGGCTATTTTATCCGGGTATTCTGTCATTATATTTACTCCTGTTTATTATGTATTATTTGAATAATGTTTATCGATTACATCTCAGGTTGTCCTTATCTGTGCTGCAATATTCTGGTACATAAAATAGACCATAATGCTTACAACAAGAAAACCTGTCACTGCGATTATATTTTGCATGGTATTATTCCTGTACTCACCCATCACTTTTTTGTTGTTTAGCACCAGGAACAATCCCACAGCAATTAGGGGAACCGTCAACATGGTGGAAGCCTGGGCCATGATCAGTGCATAAATGACATTTCCCCTGAAGAAGACAGCCACAAGCATGCCTATCAGCAATATGGCAATGATAAATACCTTGGTGCGGGGGTCATTCATCGAACGGCTCAAACCCAGTCCGTCAGCAAGCAGGCCGCCCCCGATCACCGAGTTCACCATCATGGATGAGAAGGCAGCCGCGCAAAGACCCACACTGAAAATGACTTTTGCATAAACCCCGAACAATGCTTCCATCTGCAGGGCCATATCAGCTGCCGAATTAACCAGGATCCCCCTTGGATGCAGGGCTGCTGCAGATGTGATCAGTATGGTAGCGGATATCAGGGCAAGAAAGAAAATTCCAATGTAGGTGTCTTTCAGGCTGCGTTTCAGGTTCTCCTTTTTCCAGCCCTTGTTCTGTGCCAGGTATGACTGGTACAATGCAGCTGCCAGGGCAAAGGATGTACCCATCAGTGCAGATACAACATGTAAACTGTCCATGGAGAATCTTGAAGGGACTAATCCTTTGGCAAGGGGAGCAATTTCAGGTTTGGTGAGGATAAGATTGATAAAGAATGCAATGATCATGATCATCACCATGAACTTCATAAGGTTCTCCAGGACCTTATAAAGATTCTTGGCCCAGAAGATCATAATGATCCCCAGGGGGGTAAAGATCAGGGGCCAGACACGTTCATTAATTCCTGTGATGCCCTGCATGCCGATGCCGATTCCCAGGTTATTGCCGAACTGGAAGCTGGATGTTGAGAGAAAGGCGGAGATGCCTATCAAAAGGGCAAACCATCTGCCATAATTATCTGCTATGGACTGTAAAATTGAATCACTGTTTACGACCCCAAAACGTGCTGACATTGAAGTGTAGGTTATCATGAAAACGGTAGCCAGTACGATCACCCAGAGGAACGAATATCCATATTCTGAGCCGATTCTGGAAGCAACCGTGATGCTGCCCGGACCCAATACAACCGATGCGATTATAAGCCCCGGACCTATTGACCTGAAAATATTCTTAATCTTTTTGTACATGGACTGAAATTACACAAGTTTAATTAAAATTACCACCATCCTTCCGGCATGTTCTCAATATCTTCAAATGCACCCGGAATTCCTTCCGCCGGTCCGTAGTAAACACTCCCGCCATAAGTGGTCAGGAAAAGCATCCCGGGATGATTGACATCGGGCACAGCTTTTTGTCCCCATTTAAACCGGTACCCTTCCAGCCTTTTCCATGATTTTCCGGCGTTGTCACTCCGGTAGGCTGCATTATGGAAGGTATTGATATAGATGGTTTCCGGCCTGCCCGGCTCCATGCCGGCAGCATTGACACGGATCCTCTCGTCGAATACCTGTTTCCAGCTCATTCCCCCGTCCCCGGTTTTAATGACACCGCCATTAACGTCCCTGTCCCCCTCCCTGTGCGGCCAGCAACTAACATACATAATTTCCGGATTTTCATTATCAATGAGCAGGTCATGTGGACCGTTAACTCCTTCCGGAAGATCCAGCTGTTTCCATGATCCGGCATCGTCATCGCTGAAATAGATGGTCCCGTCAACGGTTTCTCCATTTTTTTCACCACGTGCACATAGCAAAAACAAACGGCCTTTGGAATTCTGACCTACCTCCCATGCAAACAGATTATCACCTAGTCCCACATTAGCTGCTCCCCAGCTTTTGCCTCCATCAACAGATTTGTATACTCCCTTATCAAATACACTGACATAAAGTGTCCTGGAATCATGGGGTGATCTGGGATCCAGCAGGATATTCGTGCATATGGCATTTTCCGGCATGCCTTCATTGCTTTTGATCCAGTGACGGCCATCGTCACCGGAGACGGCTACACCCCCTTTGAAACGGTCGAATCCCCATCTGCCAAACATTTTGGTCCGGGGCAGGTCATGTGCATTGGCCCAGACCGACCAGGCTTTGCCTTTTATTTCGGGATCAAAAGTAAGGTCATAGCAGGTATTCTGCCACGGTCTGGGTACACCGGTAATTGAATGGAACCAGCTTTCACCCCCGTTAAAAGTATGGAACAGTCCCATATCAGTATAACAAATGAAAAAATGTGCTGCATTGAAGGGGTTAAAATGAACACCATAACAGGTAGTTACGTCTAGTCCGCCACTGGCAAATGACCCATCCTGCAGATTATGGCTGTATACCTGTTCCCATGTCTTTCCACCATCGGTTGTTTTATAACCCCGGCCATTATCCCCTGCGTAGCATATATCCGGATTTCCGGGAGCGACTCCAAGGTCTATGGGGCTTCCTCCCCAGCCCGGGTCAAAACTTTCCTCCATCCAGGAGCCTTGAAAATTTTCAGTGATATAGCCTCCGGGCGTTGAGGACAGGAGTACCGGATGCCATTCACCTCCCCCGTTTACGGTCCGGTAAATACTATATATGATCTCGGTATTTCTATCTTCATTTTTAACCGGACTCATGGTAGATATATAGGCAACAGCCGGCTGTTTTTCACATACGGCAAGACCTTGCCTGAACCTGGGGACCATCCCCTCAGGTACCTCTTTGAATAAGCCATTGTTGGAAAGGGTCCAGCTTCTTCCCAGGTCACGGCTCACATACATACCGCCCTGGACTTTTCCCTCTTCGTTTTCAAATGTTGATTGTATATAGAGGAGTCCGCCATCCTTCTCATAACCGCCTTCCGCAGCTATTATTGTTTTGACCGGCACAGGCAGGATTCTGGTAGCTCCTGTATTCTCATTCACACTGATACAGGCACTTTCCGTAAAAACGATGACTTCTCCCGGGCTCCCGTAGATTTGGCAGGGGAAAATAGCCTTTATACTTTTACCCGGCAGTCTGGTAAGTAATTCCCAGTCTTCGCCATAATTGGTTGAGCGGACCAGCATGGCGGAATCAGCAGCATCCTGACCACTGCTTCCCATATAAGCTCTCAAAGGTGCCATTCCCAGGTATATGCGCCGGTTATCCACGGGATCCACCTTAACCTTGGCAATAGTGCCATCCAGGGCTCCATCAATGATCTCTGAAGGCAGATAATCTGTGTTCTGCAATTGCTCAGATTTTTTTATCTTTTCCAGGTCAGGATACACAATGCGCCAACTCTCTCCCCGGTTTTCTGATCTGTACAGAATGCTTAATCCTGATCCCCTGTCCTCGCTGTAACGGTAACCCCGTGTAGCGGCATATACTGTATGCTGATCCACCGGGTCAAACTCAAAATCCTCAGGTACGGTCCATAAATTCTTCATCTTCCAGTGATCACCTCCATCCAGCGTCAGGTAGGCTGCCGTCATATCACAATGAGTAATGACGAAATTTTCATCAAAGGGGCTGATGGTAGGTTTCATTACACCCCCGCCTCCCCCCGGTCCGATTACCCTCCAGGTATTTTCCGCGGGAAAATCATTGTCTCCACTCCTTTTGGATGATCTGTCCTGGCAGCCAATAGACAGTATTACAAAGAAGATTATCAGGGGCCATCTATTTGCTCGCATTTTCATATTTATTAGTAAAAATAATATTTATATTTGTTAATGAAACTAAATGAAAGATTTTATATTGATTTGACTTACGATAGCTTTTTTATGATGCCATGATAAACATATTTTTCTTCCTATTACCCATGCTGGCCGGAGTTCATTGTTACGCTCAGGACCACAGCATTCCAGGCGAGGTAATTACTCCATATCCTACCATTATTAATCTTGCAGTAGAATGGTATATCCAGGGTGATGATAATCAGAACGGAGAGGTAACTGTACTGTTCCGGGAAAAAGGAGAAAAATCCTGGATAGAGGGCATGCCGCTTCGAAGGGTCCCTGCTGGAGATTCAGGAAATCGCACCCGGCCAGCATACACCTGGAAAAACAAGCATTCAGGAAGCATTTTTAATTTGAAACCGGGCACCAGGTATGAGATAAATCTCAAACTTGAAGATCCGGACGGAGGATCGGAGCAGAGAATGGTCGAGGCCCAAACCAGGCCGGTCCCCCAATATAACGATCATGCCGAGATCATAGAATTAGAGCCCGGGACCCATGATACTCTTTTCACAAGAAATGGCACTCCGGGTAAACCGGTCGTTTACCGCTGCAGCAGTGGTAAGGCAATTTTTACCCATATTGATTTAAAAAACCGGGAATGGGTTTTTATTGAGAGATTTACAGTCATCAATTTCGATCATGAAGGCATTGGCATACAGTTTAACGGGGCCAGGAATTGTGTCATCAGAAACTGTACGGTGGATGCGGTTTACGGCATTGTTTCCTATAAACCGGGAGCTGAGAACTGCTATATCGCCGACAATGTTGTAACCGGTGTCAGCGCATGGACAAATGTAGCTATGGGTGCCCATGGTGCCAATATTGGGGAAGGCATTCAGCTTACCGGTCCGGGGAATGTCATTTGCTACAACCGGGTAACAGGATTCCGTGACTGCATCTCAACCATGGAAGACAAGCGTGCCAACAACCAGACATGTATTGACATTTATAACAATGATATTTACAGAGGTCCGGATGATGGCATTGAGGCGGATTTCTGCCTCTCAAATTGCAGGATATTCTGCAACCGTATCACCAACTGTTATGTCGGCCTGAGCTCGCAACCAGGATTGGGAGGCCCCACCTACTTTATCAGGAATGTCATGTATAATGTTGTACATGCAGCCTTCAAACTGAAGCGTTTCAGCCGGGGTGATGTGGTCATTCATAATACCGTCATTAAGGTGGGGACAGGTCTGGGAGGCAATAGTGACATGGATTATGCCTATTTCCGCAATAACCTGGCCATTGGCGGACCCACAGGCGGTGTAAACTGGGGTGATTATGGAGCAGGGAATCCCTATGCGGCCGATATTATTGGTCCCGGTAAACACAGTGATTTCGATTACGATGCTGTAGGCGTGTATGAGGTGCCCTACATAGCCAGGATAGGGGGGGTACCTTTCTCGGAGGTGGAAAAACACGGTGTTGAAAAAATTAGTCTTGAAGAAACCTTTGCGAACACTGCCTTTCCAAATCCGCCAATCCCGGAAAGGATGGTGCCGGACCTTAGGCCAAAGCCTGATTCCAGGGTGGTCGATGCAGGGATACTGCTTCCCAATATAAATGATAATTTCCTGGGAGATGCACCGGACTGCGGAGCATATGAAGCTGGACAGCCCCTCCCGCATTACGGTCCCCGTCCAGGTAAACTTATATTCGAGGATGATTTCAGCGGGGAACCCGTGAACTGGGTGCATGAAAAATTTAACAGGGATGCAGTGGATGTAGGATGGTCAGGCAACAGGATGACGGTAAGCACGAAGAAAGGTGTCGACGGGGTGATGGTATGGTGCAAAAAACAGCTGCCTGAAAATTTCTTGGTGGAATATGATTTTACACCGGTTTCTGAAAGCGGATTTTTTCTGATGTTCTTTTGTGTGGAAAAAAATAACCAGGGCGATATTCTGGATCATATTGATAATCAATTCACCACTTATTCCCTGTTCGAGAAATATACTGCCGGAGAGATAAACGGTTATCATATCTCATACCGGAGGAATGACAATCCCACCAGCAACCTGCGCAAGAATCCCGGTCAAAAAACTGGACACTTGCTAAAGCAGCAAACCCTGCCTTGCATACTTTCAGCAGGCACTGCACATCATGTTCTCCTTAAAAAATCAGGCGGGCATATCAGCCTGGAAATAGATCAGCAGGAATTCATGAATTTTACGGATGACGGAACCATAGTCGGTCCACCATACAGCGGAGGCAGGTTTGGCATACGGCAGGTATATGATTCTGAAGGATATTATCAGAATTTCAGGATCTGGGATCTGGACAAACAATAGAAACTCTGACTGTAATACTATGGGTTCTGCGAAAACGATTTGTAAAATCTCATCCCTGCTGGGATATATTTTTTTAGCATCGACAGGAATTCTTGCACAGGACCATACCATCCCCGGTGAAAATATCGGGTTTACATGGAACAATAAGCATTCAGGAAGTATTTTTGACCTTGATCCGGATACCGGTTATGAAATCAGGCTCAGGCTTTCTGACCCGGATGGGGGTTCTGAAGAAAGAACCGTCAATGCACACACAAGACCGGTTCCGAAAATTGACCAGAATGCAGAGATTATTGAATTGCAGGCTGGGACTTATGATACTTTGTTTACCAGAAACGGGAATGCAGGCCGTCCCATTGTTTATCGTTGCATCGAGGGGAAGGCAATCTACAAGCATATTGACATGCAAAACAGGGAGTGGGTCTTTATCGATGGACTCACCATTATAAACCTGGATGATAAAGGGATAGCCATTCAATTAGACGGATCCGAGAATTGTGTGATCAGAGGCTGTACCATAGATGCAATTTATGGGATTGTCGGATACCTGCCCGGGGCGACCAATTGTTACATTGGCGATAATGTTGTCACAGGCATCTGCGAGTGGAGCAGCAGGGCAATGGGATCAAATGGTGACAATATTGGTGAGGGCATTCAGTTAACCGGTCCGGGGAACGTGATCTGTTATAACCGTGTGACCGGGTTCAGGGATTGCATCTCGACCATGGAAGACGGCCATGTCAACAACCAGACATGCATTGACATTTATAATAATGATATATACAGGGCAGCAGATGATGCCATTGAAGCAGATTTCTGCTTCTCAAATTGTAGGATCTTCCGTAACCGTATCACCAATTGTTACATGGGACTCAGCTCCCAACCAGGATTGGGTGGTCCAAATTATTTTGTCCGAAATGCCATGTATAATTTGATTAACGGAGGTTTAAAGCTTCAGCGCTATAGCCAGGGTGATGTGATCTTGCATAATACCATGATAAAAATTGGCAGGGGATTGGGAGGCAATGCGCCGATGGACCATGCTTTTTTCAGGAACAACCTGGCCATTGGCGGTCCAACGACAGATGTAGCCTGGGGCAAGTGGGGTGTAGGAAACCCATGGGCAGCTGATATCAGGGATCCCGGAGTCCACAGCAGTTTTGATTATGATGCCGTGGGTGTTTATGATACACCTTATATTGCTAAAATTGGCGATAGGGATTTTGCGGAAGTAGAAAAAAATGGCGTGGAAAGACTTATATTGCATGATGTTTTCAGTGATATTGAGTTCCCCAATCCGCCGGTGCCTGAACGGGGTGTGCCGGACCTGAGGCCAAAAGCCGGATCAAGGGTGGTAGATGCAGCCGTTCTTATACCCAACATTAATAATAATTACAAGGGAAAGGCACCGGATTGTGGAGCATACGAAGTTGGGCAACAGCTTCCGCATTACGGGCCACGTACCGTCAATCTGAAATAATGTCAAGATTTGTCTTATATTAATTATTCTTAACCAATATGAATTCACCTATGTCTGTTATTAATTTTAAAAGAAACCTGCTTTTCTGCATTATTTACACTATCCCCTTGCTGCTGTCAACAACATGCCAGGCACAGTACCGGCCTTCTCTGTTCTTCCGGGAGGACTGGAAGGAAACACCACCGGAAACACCTGTTAACCAGGATCATGTGGCCAGTCCCGATCTGGTTATGGGATTATACGGTGGAGCCATCGATAGTATGAGAAAAAGCAATCATGATCATCCTGATGATGATCCTTTTTATGTGTGGTCAGGACCGTGCCAGGGCAACTGGGCTGTAACCTTAAAGGACGCTGGATCATTTGTTGACCTCAGTGAGTATGCCAAAATCAAATGGAGGACAAAGCAAAGCGGGTTCCGTTGCCTGCATATTCTACTTAAACTGGCTGATGGTACCTGGCTGGTCAGTGATCAGTGTGACTGTCCCTCCGGTGACTGGAGAATAAAAGAATTCAATATAGTGGATATCAAATGGTATGCCCTGGATATTAAAACCATAGCGGAAAAAAGACCTGTCGAGAATCCGGATCTCTCAAAAGTTGATGAAATCGGTTTTACGGACCTGATGGCAGGCGGCAGGAGTGATGCCTGTTCCAGGGTTGACTGGATAGAGGTTTATGGAAAAGCGGTTGAAAGGTAATATATGGGCAAAATGATCGGTATAGTTGGAGGGGTAGGGACATTCGCCGGAATTGACCTGTACAGGAAGATTTATAAACATGCTGATGCCAGAACCGATCAGGACCATTTGCCGCTTGCCCTGGTATCGGTTCCGGCCAAGGTGTTGGACCGGACCATGTTCCTGCAGGGAGAGGTGAAGGAAAACCCGGGGATTGCCATTGCCGGGATCATCAAAACGCTTGCTTCTGCCGGGGCAGCGATCATTGGTATTCCATGTAATACGGCTCATTCACCCTTAATTTTTAATGAAATACTTAAAAGGATCCCGGGAAATGTAAAGCTGATTCATATGATAGAAGAGGTGGGCAGGCATATATCAAGTGATTATCCGGAGATCAGGAAAGCAGGTATACTGGGCACCAATGGAACATACCTTTCAAAAGTCTATACCGATTTTCTTTCCGCCTATAATATCGAAGTCCTTTATCCGGAGGAGAGTATGCAAAAAAGCCTGGTCCATCCCGCCATATATGATAAGAGCTATGGCATCAAGGCTTTCTCTGACCCGGTTACAGACAGATCCAGGCATGACTTGCTGGAAGTAGCTTCATCACTTGTGAGCAGGGGATCGGAGGCCATTATCCTCGGCTGTTCCGAAATCCCCCTTGCCATCCAAGAAACCAAAATAGAACAAAGCATAGTTATTGATTCGGTAGCCATCCTGGCAAAAGCATTAATCAGTAATTCAAGATAGACCATGAAAAGCAGACGAACCATCATTTTTTTAAGCATACTTACCTGTTTTATGATGGTCGCCTCGACATGGGACAAGGATCCTGCGAGCTCCATCATTTATGAAATCCCCACCATTTCAGATGAGATTGATACGGATGGCAGGCTCGAGGAGCAAAGCTGGTCAGATGCCTGCATCATTAAGGAATTCTACCAGACTGAAAGTAGCAGTCCCACATCAATTAATGCCAGGGTCCTTGCACTCATTGATGGAGAAAGCCTGCTTTTAGGATTCGATGTACCGGCCATAGTGAGTAAAAATGAACCAGGGCAATGTTTCCTGAGCGATGAGTATGATCTTCGACGGGAACCCAATATTACCATAACACTGGATCCCGGGCACCAGCACGGGGTTTATTATAAGTTTGTTATCGATCACCAGGGGCGCAGACAGGACCTGAGGGTGGATGATGAGTCCTGGACTACTCCCTGGACATCCGGGACAGTACAGGAAGATGGCAGGTTTTCCGCTGAGGTCCGGATCCCGGTTAATAAGATATTCAGCCAGCCATTGACAGGCAAATTCTGGGGCTTCAATATCTCTTTTTCAGAGACAGCAAGCAAAGAGACCTACCATTCCACCCCCATGGATCTCAAAACATCGGATGCAGAAAATTTCGGACACCTGTTATTTACAGGAACACTTACCAATAAACAGATTGGCGAATTAAGATCCTCATTGCCAGCTATACATAAATCGAATATGGACAATAAGCTGGCTGCAAACAAGGCCCTCTGTGGTCCTGTTTTGAAAGAGATACCGGGAGAACTCAAAGAACTTGAGATGGGTGGTGAATTCAGGTTAAAGGATGGGACGGATATCACCTGCCTGGGTATTGATAACCAGCCAGTAATAAGGTCGAATTATCCCTTCTTCTATGAAAAATTTGATAATCCTGACCTGCAGCGTCTGAGGAAGCAGTACAGCCTGCAGGAAATCATAGCACCGGGGAAAAATGACTTCGAACAAATACTGATGCTCAATGAATGGCTTGTGAACCATGTTCCCTTCGGCTCACCACCACCGATTATGCCACAGGCATTACATGTCCTTCATCATGGATTAAACGGCCAGACATTTTATTGCACCTTCTTGTCTTTTACCCTGATGCAGATGTATTCTTCCCTGGGTTTTACTGCCAGGAAAATAACTTCTGTCGGGCACGGGACCCTGGATGTCTGGTCTAACTACTGGCGCAAATGGATGCAGATCGATCCCAGCCGCAATTCCTATTTTCGCCTGCAAGGAACCGCTGTTCCGCTCAACAGTAATGAGATCAGAAGGGAATTCTACCGCAATGGAGGTGTGGATATGGAAATGGTTTTTGGAACAGAGCAAAGGGCAGAAAGGGTTACCCTGGAAAGGCGTGACAGAGATGGTGCCTATCAGTATCGCCAGGAGGGTTACGAATGGGTGGCATATAAAACGAGAAATAACTTTTTTGAGATTCCCTTTACCTGGTGGAATTTTGATTACCTGATCGTTGAAGATGAGTATAATGAGAACATAGCTTGGCAATACCGTGGAGAAACGGATGTGCGGGACAGGATTGGGACCAGGACAAACCGGAATGGTGATATTTTCTGGACCCTTAACCAGGCATATATTCATCTTTATGATGAGGGAAATGCATCATTAAAGGTGCAGATGGAAACCCATACGCCCAATTTTGACAGGTTTGAGGTTTCGGTTGACAAGGGGGACTGGCAAGCATCGGGACCGCTGCTGTCCTGGGAGCTTCACAAGGGACAGAACTACCTGAAGGCAAGGAGTGTAAATAAATTTGGTATAATCGGACCAGAACATAAGATCATCCTTAAATTAAACTAATACTAAAAAAATTTAAAACAATGAAATTGGATTTATTGAGAAACATATCAGGCATGGCCCTTTTGATTTTGGTGACTCTCCCTGCCAAGGCCCAGGTTGAGGCATACCATGAGCCCCTTACATTGCCAACATATGGTGTGGAAGAACCTGAGATAATGCCGGACTGGAGAACGCACCGTTATCCCTATACGATGATGGACAGGTTGACGAATGAGCGGGGGACGAGGACCTACAATGCCCTTTATGTTGAAAACGAATATGTAAAAGCCCTTGTGCTTCCTGAACTGGGCGGCAGGCTCCATGGTGCACAGGATAAAACCAACGGTTACCAGTTTTTATATGATCAAAAGGTAATTAAACCAGGATTGGTCGCCGTTACGGGAGCCTGGATATCTGGGGGCGTGGAATGGAATTTCCCTATAGGCCATCGTCCCAGTGGATTCAGGGATACGGACTGGGCCATCACCGAAAATCAGGATGGCACTAAGACCGTCTGGGTGGGTGAAATTGAGAGGCTCAAAAGGATGAGATGGTCTGTCGGAACAACCGTTCATCCAGGAAGGAACTGGGTAGAGACAAAGATAAGGCTTGAAAATTGCACACCCTATATACAAAGTTTCCAGTACTGGGCCACCAGTGCGGTCAGGGCAACCCATAACTATCAGGCAGTTATTCCAGGGGAAATAATGACCGGGCATGGCAAGCATAACTTTTTCCGATGGCCGGTTAACGATGGGATTGATATTAGTTACTGGAAAAATATCCCGGGGGCATCGAGTTATTTTGCCGTGGAATCAGAATCGGATTATTTCGGAGGTTACAGTCCGGAAGAGAAGGCAGGCATGGTTCATGTCGCCGATCATAACATTGTAAGGGGAAAGAAACTTTGGACATGGGGGACTGCCAGGGCAGGGCGCCTGTGGGAGAAGATTCTGACGGATGGGGACCTGCCATATTTTGAACCCCAGGCCGGGGCATTTTCGGACAATCAGCCCAGCTTTTACTGGCTGATGCCGGGAGAAACCAAGATTTTCAGCCATTTCTGGTTCCCGGTAAGGGATATTGGTGTTTATGACTATGCTAATCTTGAAGGATCCATAAACCTTGAATTAGATGATGGTAAAGCAATTTTCGGATGGTCACCTACAGGCTTGAACCAGGATGCAAAAATAATAGTCTCTTACGAGGGAGTGGAAATATTCAATAATGATACTTATGCAGGCCCTGCCGATCCCTTCCTGGGGGAAGCAACAGGTCCAGGGATGACTGATCTATATAAGCTTAAAATGACCGTACTTTCATCTGCTGGAGATACCTTGCTGGCATTCAGTCATGATAAACCCCAAAACCCTCCCTTTCCGGAACCCTTAGAAGCGCCACCCGGTCCGGATGAGGTTGGTTCACAAGACCTGTTGTTCATATATGGTGACAGGTATTACCGTTACAATGATCCCAAAATGGCAAAATTGTACTTCCAGGAGGCACTTAAGAGAGACCCCGGTGACGTTCGCTGCAATACCTCCCTGGGTGAACTGGCACTGAAAAGCGGATTGTATAAGGAGGCTTTGGAGCATTTCAATATTTCTGTCGAACGGGATGAGACATTTTTCAAAGCATGGTATTACAAGGGGATGGCCCAGATCCACCTGGGAAATCTGAAAGATGCTGAAAAATGTCTGAACAGGGCAACTTATAGCCTGGATTGGTATGCTATTGCACATTTTGAGCTTGCCCAGCTTACGGCTTCCCAAGACAGGCTGGATCCTGCCCTGGAACATATAAATAACAGTATCCAGGGCAATGGAAATAATTCCCAGGCCCTTGCAGTTAAAGCCTTGATCCTGATTCGCAAGGGAAGATACGACGAAGCCATGGAAGTTACCAGGGTAAGTCTGCTGACCGATCCACTGGATCTGTTTTCAAAACAATTGCAGGTTACTGCTGCAGAGGCCTCTGGTACGGAAGATGTAGCCCTGGGTGCAATGGATGCTGAATTGCTGGAGCTGACCAGGGCAGATGCTGAGAATCATATTGAAATGGCCATCCGCTTCGGCCGTTGTGGTGATTATGCTGACGCTATAAAAGTGCTTGCATTATCAGCCAGCGAATCTGAAGAAATGATTGTTTCTCCACTTGTGTTTTATTACCAGGCCTACTATCATAAGCAGTTGGGGGAATCCGGCAAAGCCAGTGCTTTATTGGAAGAAGCTTCCAGGGTTAGCCCGAAACATTGTTTTCCTTACCGGCAGGAGTCATTCCCGGTACTGGAATGGGCGATCTCGGAAAATCCTGATGATGCCCAGGCATACTATCTTCTGGGTAACCTGCTGAAAAAGAGTCAACGTCCCGAGGAGGCTGTGACACACTGGGAACAGTCGGTAAATATTGATCCGGAGAATGTAGTTGCGCAGAGAAATCTAGGACAGGTATACTATGAGGAGGGAGATCTGCCCAAAGCCCAGGCAGCTTATGAGACGGCCATAGAAGCTGACCCTTCTGCGGGTAAATCAATCGTTGAACTGGGATTAATCAATAGGGAACTGGAGATACCCTCTCATGAACAGATATCTATGTTTGAGGATAATATTGATGTTGTCCTGGAATACAATCAGGCCGTCTCACAATTGATCCTGCTCTATATATTGACAGACAGGAACAGTGAGGCATTGAAACTGTTGAACAACACCCATTTTAACTCATGGGAAGGGAAATATGGTATTCACCAGCTATGGGTACAGGGCAATATTAAACAGGGGGATACTGAGTTTGAAGAAGGCAAATTTAAAGAAGCTCTCAGTTATTATGAACAGTCACTGCTCTATCCTGATAATCTTGAGGTTGCTGAACAACCCAATACAATTCATGCCCGCAAAAAATACAAGATAGGGAAAGCACTTGAAGCACTGGGAAGAAAAGACGAGGCCCGGGAATATTATGAGCTAGTGATTGCTGATAAAGTTGAGGATGGAAATGCATACCAGTATTATCGTGCCATGGCAATGGAAGCATTGAAACGGAAGCAGAAAGCAAAGATGATCTATGAGAAGATGCTCGAAGCACTGGATGGAGACATGGATGCATCATCACAGGCAGTATCATTATTTACCCGGTCACTGGCACTGGAGGGACTGGGTAAAAAGAAGGAAGCAAAAACAGCCCGGAGCAAGGCCACTGAACTCAATCCCCTGGTTGAAATTTCTTCCTTTCGTCCACCAAGATCCGGATTTTAATTTTTTAAAAACGATGAAGATGAAGCAATTACTTAAAACATTAATTTTACTGGTTATCTGTCTTATGATCTTTGCTGGGACTGGCCAGGCCATGAGGCCTTTTCGTGTGCTGGTGGTCATTGGCGATCAATGGGAAGATCCTGCCAGCTATATGGTTGACCGCCCTGAACCAACAGGTGATTATTCGGGATACTTTACCTATCCTGAGGTCTCCGGACCGCATGATTTTCACCAGCTTATGATCCTGCTCAAATCCTGGGGCATCCCATATGATGTCATCCGCTTGGATCAGCAATTCCTCGATCGCCACATGTTCCTGGATATGCTGGGAAGACCAATGTATGGAACCATTATCTGGGATGTCAATCAAAGTGAGAAATTATTACATCCTGACTATTCCATCGTGCAGGAAATGGTAGAGGATCACGGGATAGGGTTGATAGCCCTGTCGGACCGGATCAGGCAGGCAGAGATCCAGTCCGTGCTGGGATTTAAATACCTCGGCAGCTGGGAGAGCAATGCAGAGATGACACCGGCAGGTGGGCATTTTTTAACAGAAGGACTTGCATCTCTTTTCAAGCCTGATGTGGTCACTTCGGATGTTTTTTATGGATCACATTTCAAGCGTCACAGGGTAGAGGTTCTGGAGGGAACAGAGATCCTGGCGGTGCAGGGGGACTATCCACAGGCAACTGCTAAGACATACGAATCGGGCGGAAGGGCAGTCTGGATCGGGAACGATCATAATATTATGTTTAAATATCAGGATATACGTACACTCCTGAGACGATCCATTACCTGGACCATTGGGTATAATCTTTATAAAACCTGGGAGAATGATATCATTATGATCATGGATGACCCGGGAGGTGCCCAGAATGCCTGGCTGGAACACTGGCAGTATCCCACCCTGACAGAGGAGATGATAGAAAAGTATCTGATAGGGCCTTTGCAGGATAATAATGCCGTACTAAATGTCAATTTCGTGCCGGGTTTTGTGAATGGAGAAGCAAAAAGACTTGAACCAGCCTGGAACCAGAATTTTACCGATGAATTCGGGACCAAACAGGATTATATTTCAGGCAAGCGCGGTTACGACAAAGGGGTTAAACTCGGTGTCTTTGAAGTGTTGTGCCATGGACTGACACATATGCAGCCTGATCTTGTTTCCGATCCAGGATGGTATGGAGCCTCCCTTGACAAGGAAAAGGCTGAAGTAGGCTGGTACCGTGAGTTCGGGGATACCCGCCGGCAAAAAGAAATTCCTGCAGCCGAGCAGCTCTGGCGCATGAAAACTGGCAAACAGTGGTTGATTGAACAATTCGGGGTCACTCCCCTCCAGTTTTGTGCCGGCGGGAATGGCACGTCCATCTCGTATTTTAAAAATACATTCAAATTGGCTGCCCAGGCCGGATTTGGATGGTGTGGCTGGGAAGAAGGCTATTGTGGTACAGATATGGTTATCATAGGTTGGGAATTTTTGGGTACCAGTGAGTCCCCGGCAATCATTGCCGCACCGCCTGATGCTCACGATTTTGGTATCAGGAGGCAACCGGAGGAATTTGCAACGGTTTTCACCCAGTATCCTAAGGGCCGTTTCATGAGCATTAATGAGTTTATCGGTTATATTCATGCCAATAATTCAGGAGTTTGGATGAAGGAGAATGCAAAACTCACACTCAATGTCGGTTATGACCCACACTATTGCCAGTTTTTCGATAACCGGACATCCTCATGGAACCTGGAACTGGCCGATTGGTTGGAGGAAGAATCGGGAAAAATCTCTGCCATTAAAGTAGACGGCAAGAAAATCCCGTTATCCACAGCCGGTTTAAGGATTCCGGTTCCCACCGGTTCCGGAGAACATAAGATTGAAGTTGAATTTTAATCTGCAATAAATTCAGGAAATGAAACGTAGAAAATTCTTTAAGTTAGCAACGACCGGTGCAGCCGGTTTAACCATGGCTGCATCCTGTACAAACCAGAAAAAAGATACCGGTTCAGGGATCAGTGAGGTGGATCTGCCGAAGGATGTACCGTCCTATAAAAACAGCCAATCCCCTTCCATCCCATCAGTCCCGCAAAGAAGTGCGAATGACAGATTGACGGTGGCACTCATTGGTGCCGGCCATCATG
>JAZGGT010000288.1:0-2922 GCA_036480555.1 Bacteroidales bacterium
GTAACGAAATTGGAGTCAGCATCCGCATATGCGGCATCATATTCTGCTGTATGAGGCGCCGGACCTTCTTCGTTGGTAACCACATAATCGACAGTGGTTGATCCGTCTTCTGCGGTTACGGTATAGGTTACCGGACCGCCAGAGAAATCCTGGGATCCTGCGGGTGTAATACTGGCATCAGGATGAATCTGAATTACAGGATCAAGATTATTAAGCGCAGTACCATTAACTACCTCGGCATCTATTGTAGCAGAATCCATGTATGCAGGAGCTCTGTCAACATCACCCAGGGAGAAAGACCAGATGGAAGCATCCATGCTGGTAGGCCTGCTGAGAGATACATCATCAATGAAAAAGGCTGCATCCGCAGTTCCGTTATGAACAAACTTCAGCCTCAGGGTTCCGGAAGCCGGAATGACATTGGCTCCAAAGGTTACCAATCCCCATGTCTGAAATGTAGGGAATGTACTTTCAGTGCTGAGTTGTGTCCAAGCTCCTCCGTCACTTACGTACACTTCAAGATTTTCTCCGCCATCATCTGCTGCGGCTGCACTGTAAAAGCCAAAGGACAGGGATATACTATCAAGGTCCGCTGTACTGATCCCATCGATCTGCAGCGTGTGATAGACATTTTCTGGAGCTGTCGCGACAGGGCTCTGTAAAACCAGGTACCCGTTACCGGATGCACCCGTATACCCTGTTGAAGGAGTGGCCACATCAATAAAGACACCACCACCACTGTGATCGAAGGTCACAGGAGCTGAATTCTCCCAGTCTGCATAAGGAGACAGAAGAGCATTCGCCTCTTTGTGCTGACCCACATCACCAAGATTTTCGTTGAAGACCACTTGCTGGCCAAATGCAGAAGTAGCCAAGGTCATAAAGACCCCTAGAAATAGAAATTTGTAAACCTTACTCATTTTGGTTGATTTTGGTTATTAATTAAGAATTTAAATTCCTGATAAAATTATATCAGGTTTCTTATATAAAGGTCTTGTATTTTCATCAATGGGTTCGAAATAATGAAATGAGGAAGACAAGGCGATTATTTTGTATTACATCAATCTGTCAATACGATTTCAAACACTTTCGTGGATTTTCCGGTTTGGCCATCCGCTGAAATTCCCTCGACAACAATTCTGTAATATCCTGGAACATCAGAAGCATTAAATGAAATTTCTGCACTGCCATCCTGGTCAGTAATGATTTTCGGATTCCAGTATAACATGCTGCGGTAATCCGGTAACTGCCTCCCGGTTTCTTCTTCATGGGGGCGGACAACCCTTGTTGGCGGCTTGTCATAGTTTGCATATGACTGGAACTTATAAGGGACAGTAGACGAAGGGAGGTCAAAATCTTCAAATCCTCCCTGCCTGGATCTGATATCAATGATCCCATCCATTTCCAGGTCACCGATAAAATATTTTGAATCCACTATATGGATGGTCCTTATCAGAGCAGGGTCAATTTCGAGTATCCTGCCATGATCAAACAGGGGTACCCCGTCAAGCAGGAACATGGGGTTTTCGCCAATGATCTCCCTGGTGGAATTATCAATTATCCCTAATTTAAACGCGCCTGCCTTTCTATATACAATTACCGTTTTAACAATTTCCCTGAATATCTCCTCCATGACCGGAAGTTTGATGAAACTCTCCAGGTTTACAGTCTCAGAAGGTTCTCCATAGAAATATGCTGTCCTGCCAGGATTATCTACTGGATATATCCCTTCATCCAAATTCTGGTAAGCCTCCCGAACCTGCTTACTTATTGAAAGTTGTTCTATGTACTGAGCCCGGCCCTCATCCAGTTGTAATGCCGGTAACGTCATATGCTGGTATTGATCTGAATAGGGGTTTTCAATTTTAATATCTAAATGAATATCTTGATCTAATGATCTGATTACAAGGTCATTAAATTTCTGATCTTCTGCGACAGCAAACCTGAATTTACCATCTTCACCTGTTTTGAAAACCTGAAATAAGGAGGCTGACCCCATTGATGAACATATGATCAGTCTGTTGCCAGCCGGCTGGCCACTTGTGCTCTCGAGGATGCTGCCTGATATGGCAGGGCCTGCCAGTTCCGGGTAAAATTGAAGTTTTGAAGATGAATCATCTGAACCGGGATTTCGTGCCGAATGGACAAGATATCCTGCAGATAAAGCAACATCATATGTTTCATCGTCTATCCCGATACCACCATTCCCATATATATTCATCCATTGCCTGAAAAATGCCGGATCCATCACATCCATTTTTCCTGGATTTATTTCCTCATTGCCTGAGGGCATGTCGACAAGGTATACTGAAGCAGACAGATCACTTTTCACAGCCCTGTCAGACATATCCCTGACATTTACCGAGAACTGAATATTATCCCGGCACCTGAATCGAGTGTTCTCCAGGTCTATTTCAACAGAAAGATGGTCACGGACAGGCCTGTATATGATCCTGCTGTATAACCTGTTTCCCATCATGTCCGTCAGTATGAATTCATTAATGCCCTCCTTAAGCCGGTCAGTGCCTATCGCCACTTCTGCAGTACCATTTTCCAGGCCGGCTGGTACTGAAAACAGTACCAGCCCGGCAGCTTTTCCTGTCAGCCAGAGTTGTTGCATATCCCCGGTGGACAGAGGATGTTTTCGAATATTAAAAGTAAGAAGATTATGGTTTTCAGTCCAATCCATTATATACCCGCCTTTTTGTGCCTGGGGTACTGGGACCTTTTTATGCTGGATCCCGTTTAACATGATTGACAGGTGATATATTTTGTCTTCAAGCGGGGCAAGCGAAAAATAACCGTTTTCTGTGTTGATAAATTTAACCTGGGTTACCAGGCTGTCTTTCTCATCCCTGATCTCACCCTTCAGGCTGTCCTTATTTGCGATCATACCTGATAAGTTGAAGACAACCCGGTTTT
>JAZGGT010000289.1:0-6238 GCA_036480555.1 Bacteroidales bacterium
GACAATCTCCAGTCCTTTTTCAACTTCTCCCGCTATCATCAGATGCGATGCCACCTGGTATTCGATCCCTGTCCACACTTCATTGCTGTAAACAAACGGCAGGGAAGGCTCATCTCCCTTCGGCCAGGAACAGAGGAGGAGTCCCCCTTCATACCCATTCGCATACCCGGGCCTTTGTGGATTAACATGATTGGAAAGATCTGTCTTGAAATTATACTTGTGTACGGATACGAGGTGGCTTCGGACTTTCTTCTCATCAAGAAAATTATCAACAAAAGACATCTCACCTATCCAGTTGCCGAGGACACCGTCAGAAATACATCCCTTCCCATACTGGTATTTCGGTCCCTCTTTTTTCAGTAGCGCTAACGCCTCAGGAGAATACCATCCCCCCATGCTTTCAATCTCAACATCGGTGGGGTCGGGTGATTTCAAGCCCTGCCATTTTACTTCCTGGATAAAATACTCTCCATTGTATAACTCGTTTTCCATATAGGATATTCCTTTCTGAAAGATCTCCTGGTATTCAGATACATCCAGGTCTGCGGCCTCACCCATATTGATGAATGCTGACAGTGCACCAAGGTAGAAGCTCGTACACATGCCATCAGGTCCCCAGAACTCTATATCGTAAGTGTTGTGATGGGGCTCTTCCAGCACTCCCTTCCTGCCAGGATCCCATACAGTGATACAGTAATCGAGGCTGCTTTTAACAGACGGCAACAGCTCCTTCATCCATTCCGTATCCCCTGATATTTTCCATTCCCTGTGCATTTTCATGATGCCGCCAAGCTGGCCGTCCGAAGCCGCATGAAATCCGTGTCCCACTTCACGGATCGGCATTAGGGACCTGAAAGTCTGGTGGCCCGAAAGATCCTGGCTTACGGTAAATTCTGTTTCCCGGAGTGTTCTTTCAAGGTCAGGGAAAAGGTGAGGAATAGCCTGTGCGTAATTCCATACATGGGTACAGGAACCTGCACAACAACCGCTGTTGTCATGGCATCCTTCCCAGGCCCATAGATTGCCATCCTTCTGGCGCAAAAGGGTTGGCGATTTCAGTATGGTCAGGTTGGCCGCAACGGCTTCCAGCACTTCATCCGGCAGGCTGGAGGCATAGAAGGCATCAGAGAAAAGCCGGGAGGCTGATCTTAATTCTTCATACCCGGATGTCCATCTCTTAATAAGCTCATTGATGTCCTTAAAACGGCCCGCATACCAAGGTTCGTAATAGAGATCTCCGGTGCCCGGGGGACAACAGCCTGTGGATGGATCGCATGCTGTTTGCTCTGCCTGATTGAGTTCTTCGTCGCTTGGTGCGGGACCTGTACGCAATTCGGAAAGAGGCACATACCATGCCATTTGAAGCCGGACCGTTTCTTCTTCCCCCGGTTCCAGGTCCAGCGGAACATAGATAGACGCCCCCTGAGATCCCACCGTCGTAGTATCTTCCTCAAAGGTGAAATCGCTCAGGTCTTTCCAGATCATCGTTCTTGCATCAAACCATCCTCCCCTGAACCAGGCAAGATCCGTGACGGTATTCTTGTGATCGGTGAATACGGCAAAATCACCCTTGTAGTAAGGCTTATCGGGCTGGCATGACTGTTCCAGCAGGAATCCGTTCCTGATCCCGGAAATTGAGCCTTCAGTCTCATATCTTCTTCCCCATTCGCTTATTGTTTCCATGCGCATGAAGTTTTCAGCATGATAGGAAAACAGCGCCTGTATTTTCTGGTTTGAAGTGTTCTTAAAGGTATACTCAACAGATGCCACAGGTAAGCTTGAATTATCCGCCTCACCTGGTATGAAAGGGCTCCAGCCGGTAAGGCTTACATCCAGGGGGATATCATCATCCTGAAGTTCTATGGTCGCGAAAGGAAAACGGCACTGGAAGGACGCCTTCTCAAAATGCGGATAGCCGCTGACACCCCTTGCATTGCCGTTACCTGAGCCTGCAAGGCCAAATAGTTTCCATCCGGGGACCTGTCCCTCAAGTACTTTAGCCCCATTTTCCAATCCCATTACAGAGATGGCAGCAAACATAAATGGCTCATTGAAAATATCCGGTTTGTTCCGGACAGACACATGCGAAATGCCCCCTGTCCCCTCCAGGCAGATCATGCCTGTACCAATGCCACCCATCGGAAAAGCAATCCGGTTCAGATATTCATTTTCATAAGTTCCGTTGAAGCTTCTTGTGTTTGCCCCGGGATCGGTGTAATCCCCACAGGAAACGAGTTGCATGGCAAAGATAATGACCAGCAATCGAATTAGATTGTTCATAGGTTTTAAATTATTGGTTGGTACTTATAAATATAGTGAATTCATTACATGCTAACCTATCCTGACAAATCAGATTAAAAGCAGAGGCGGAAGCCTTGCAGTCCTATTCCCTCAGGAAGAGGCTCTTCGTCGAAAATTCCGGATCACAGGTAAGATTGACATGTAATTTTCGCAAGCCTGCTTCATCTCCCGGTGTTGGGATATGGGTCAGGTGTACCTCACAATTCCGCAGTTCTCTTAGTTTCTCAACGGCCAGTTGCGCAGCCGGGTTAGAAATGGCAGATATTCCGTGTACAATGAGCGTTTCTTCGAGGTCAAGACTGATCATTTTACCTTCCAATACCTCTTTCTTCAGGAAGGTTAACGAATCAATACTGCTCTTGGGCAACAGATGCATATTATTGGGCAAACTGGCCAGATGTTTGGTGGCATTCAGGATCAAACTCGAGGCAGCATGCATCAGCGGTGAATTTTTCCCTGTAATAATGGTTCCATCCCTGAGTTCAATCGCAGCCCCGCAAAAAATACCCTCGTTTCCCTTTCCTTCCTCCATGGCCTCCATTGCCGCATCTCTCGCAGACTTCACCACGGTCCGGTCTTCTACTTTCGCATTTACCTTTTCCATGATCAATTCTGCCCTTTCCACCGTATCCCGGTCCACCAGTCCCATGGCATACTCCACCGCACACCTGAAAAATCTCCTGATAATCTCCTGGTGAGACGCATCCCTGATCACGGCATCATTCACAATTCCGGCACTAGCCCTGTTCACGCCCATATCGGTGGGAGATTTATATATCGACGCTTCCCCGGTTATCTTTTCGAGTATCCTCTTCAACAGGGGAAAAGCTTCTATGTCACGATTATAATTAACAGTTTTAATATTGTAGGCTTCCAGGTGATGATGATCTATCTGAACAAGATCTTTCAGATCTACCGTAGCTGCTTCATAAGCGATATTAACCTTGTGTGAGAGGGGGAGGTTCCAAATGGGGAATGTCTCAAACTTTGCATATCCGGCTTTCACCCCGACTTTATACTCATGATACATGTTACTCAGGCAGGTGGCCAGCTTCCCGCTACCCGGTCCGGGTCCGGTTACAACCACAATAGGCTTGCTTGTTTCAATATGTTCATTGGATCCGTATCCCTCATCACTCACAATCAGATCAACGTTCGATGGATAACCTTTCGTGAACCTGTGGGTATATACCCTGATACCATTCCGTTCCAGCTTGTTTTTAAATGACCTGGCCGGAGGCTGGTTCTGATAACGGGTAATTACCACAGCGCTTACATCAATACCCCAATCCTTAAAATCATCAATGGTCTTAAGCGCATCGGCATCATAGGTAATCCCGAAATCGGCCCTTATTTTTTTCCTTTCGATGGCTCCTGCATGAATGCAAAGGATAATATCTATTTTATCCTTAAGCTTCTGGAGCAAACGCATTTTCACGTTGGGGTCAAATCCCGGGAGTACCCTGGCCGCATGGTAGTCGAACATGATCTTGCCGCCGAATTCGAGGTAAAGTTTATCGTGAAACCTTTCAACACGTTCCAGGATGGAGGCTGTTTGTTCTTTCAGGTAAGCTTCGTTATCAAACCCGGTAATTCCGGATGATTCAGGTTTAGCAGGTGCAGGCATTGTTTTTGAAATGTTTATATAAAGATACCTCATATTTGCAATTGTGTTATTGTTTTTTTTTAAATTGTGATGGCTTTGATTTAAACCAAATTGAAATCAATACTCCAAACCAATGAAAAAAGATTCAATTACCCAATCCGTTTTCAGGACCCTGATCGTCATTCTTGGCATTATCATGGTTCTTTCAGGATGTAAATCCACCAAAAAAGAATCAACAGATACTGCCGGACCGAGAGAAGAACTACCGGAAAAGGAAACTGTGATCCAGGATTTGACCAGTTATCCCGTACCTTCAGCCTATGAAGTCACTGATATGTTACAAAAAGCTGGTGCCTCATATATACTGACGCTGTCAAACCCGGCCAGCGAGGTTGGCAATTATATATCCTCAGCCGAAAAAGCATTGAACCTTGGTGTTTACGGATCAGATCTGTCCTATGCCAGTACTTATATGATGAAACAGGAGACTATGAGGTACCTTGAATCTTCAAAAAAACTCATCGATGAACTGGAGATATCAACCACGTTTAACACAGATTATGTTGAAAGGGTGGAGAATAACCTGGATAACAGGGACTCATTGATAGCGATCATTTCTGATTCATTCATTGATACCTGGGCATATCTGGTAGAGAATGAACAAGATAAACTGGCCATTCTGGTGGTAAGCGGCAGCTACATCGAAGGTATATATATTACCACACAAATTGCCATTACAGCCGCAGATAATACCAGCTTCCTGGAAATCATTGCAAAACAGAAAAAATCACTGAACACGCTGATCGAGATCATCGAACCGATCAAGAAAGATGCAGATATATCAGATATCTATAAAAGACTGACCGATCTTGCAAAGATCTATGAGGACGTAGGAGAAATTTTAACCGACGAACAGCTTGAAAATTTTTTGAGTATCATAGAACCGTTAAGGGAAAGCATTGTATAACCTGCTTCCCCAATGAATGAATTTATCCTAAATGCCTTACTTCAGCTGTTTGCGATTATTGCCAACGTATCTGAGGACGGAATTTCATTCAAGGCAAGGAATATTGTAAAATCATATCTCTCAAAACATCTCAGTTCAAACCTGATAAGGAAATATCTCAGGCTTTTTGATAATTTTCTTAAGATCCACCATCCTGATATTCTGGGTGATGAAGGAGGTAGTGGACAAACAACCATATCCGATTCATTGAAGGTTACTGAAATTGGCAACGCCATTAACCGGAATTTGCTCCAGCGGGAAAAATTTATTGTTTTCCTGCGCCTCGTTGAATTTATCAACGAAGACGAAGTGATGACGAAAAAGGAACTGGATTTCATCAGGACGGTAGCCAATACCTTCAATATATCGGATACAGAGCAAAGCAATATCAGGGAATTTGTACTTGATTCGCTCTCTCATAAAATACAGACGGATAAACTGCTGATAGTTGATGATGATACCAAACCTGCCATTCAGGAGGTCAAGCATATCCATGTGCATGACATGGAAGGCAGGATCGTTATTTTAAGGCATGCCAGTTCCAATACCTTTGTCTTTCGCTATTATGGTGATTCAACGCTCTATTTGAATGGATATAATATCATCCCTGGAAAAATAGAATTGATGGAACAGGGTGCCATGATTACCGGGCATAAAATCAATCCTATTTATTACAGTGATATAGCAAACCGGTTTCATCACTCTGAGGTAACATCCAAGGTGTATTTTGTGGCTGAAGAAATTGAGTTTCAATTCAAGAATAGTTCCAAAGGCATTAAAAAATTCAGCTTTGAAAAGGAATCAGGAAATCTGATTGGTATTATGGGTGGTAGTGGTGTCGGGAAGTCCACCCTGATCAATCTTTTAAGCGGCAAGCTTAAGCCACAAGACGGAAGGATCACTATCAATGGCATCGATATTTATAAAGAACCTGATAAAATCCAGGGCTTGATCGGGTTTGTCCCACAGGACGATTTGCTTTTGGAAGAGCTGAGCGTATTTGAGAACCTGTATTTTAATGCAAAGTTGTGCCTGGATCAATTCTCTGAACATGAAATATTAAGGCGGGTGAACCAGATCCTGATAGACCTGGAGCTGGATGAGACCAAGCGTTTGAAAGTCGGGAATCCGCTCAAGAAATTCATCAGTGGCGGACAACGCAAAAGGCTTAACATAGCCCTGGAACTGATCAGGGAACCGGGTGTGCTGTTCGTAGATGAACCTACATCCGGACTTTCATCACATGATTCAGAAAAGGTCATGCTTCTGTTAAAGGAACAGGCATTAAAGGGACGGCTGGTGATTACCAACATTCATCAACCTTT
>JAZGGT010000290.1:0-3817 GCA_036480555.1 Bacteroidales bacterium
ATGCCTTTGCCGCCTCGATGGCTGGCTTTAAATTACTCAGGGAGGAGGAGACTCAGCCGGGTTCTCTCATGTTCCGGCTCGAAGGCTATGATCTTGAATCTCTCGATCTGAACCGCATCCGGGAACAATATGACCTGGCCCTTCAGTCAGGGGAATTAAGGCAAGGGGATGCCTCCATCGGGATCACACATATGCTGGTAAAAAGGGGGGATAATGCCCAGCATATTTTCGGGGCTGATTCTTCCACTTCCGAATTGCATTCGATGACCAATATCGAGGGCAGGGCCTCCTTACTCAGAATGTTAAGGTTCTTGAGGAGAATGCCCGGATGCGAGCAAACCTATATTGCCAGCATGCAAACCGAGTCCGGTGTCAGGGAGACATACCGCATTGACGCATTGTACAATATCACCCATAATGATTATGTCACCGGAAAGATCTTTGAGGATGCAGTATCCTGGTCCTATTACCCGATAGACCTGCATGATGAAAATGGGGTGGTCCCCAAACACCTGGGTGATAAAATTGTGGCAAGCATTCCCCTGCGATCTCTGGTACCCAAAGAGAGCAGGAATTTCATAGTGGCTGGCAGATGCCTGGGCAGTGACCGGCTGGCCAATTCCGCCCTGCGGGTCCAGGCATCCTGTATGGGGATGGGACAGGCAGCCGGGGCCGCAGCAGCGCTGGCCTGCCAGCATAATACTACCACCAGCGCGGTGCCTGTGGAAGAAGTTAGAGCCTTGATAATAAAACATGGTGGTATCGTTCCTGAACAACCAGTTCATATTTAATGCCACATATTGTATCTTGCAGCATTTGACTATTTTACCTCAAATAACATGATCATGAACAAACTTATAGCAGTAATATTATTGCTATTATCATTCAATGGGCGGGCCCTGGCTAATCAAACAAATATGACAGCCCTCTGGCATAAGTATGAGATCCGGTTTACCAGCGAAAAGGAATATGCCAACCCGATTTATGATATCAAAGTCTTCACAATTGTTTTCACCTCGGCAACGGGGAGGGAGAAGACCGTGAATGGGTTCTGGGATGGGGAGCGGGACTGGAAAGTACGGTTTATGCCGGATGAACCCGGCGAATGGTCCTGGCAATCAACATGTTCCGATAAAGATAACAGCGGACTCCATGGGAAGTCTGGTCACTTTTCATGTGTAAAAGGTGTTGAAGACCTGGAAATATATAAACGCGGTGCCATCAAACATCCTCCCGGGAAATATTACCTGACCTTTGATGACGGGACCCCGTTTTTCTGGATGGGATGTACCGCCTGGAACGGTGCCATGAAATCAACCGTGGCTGATTGGGATTACTACCTGCAACATCGAAGGGACCACCATTATAACCTGATCCAGTTCGTCACCACCCAGTGGCGGGGAGGAGATTCCAACCTGGACGGAGACCTGGCCTATACCGGCTCCGGAAAAATTGAGATCAATCCTTTGTTCTTCCAGAAAATGGATGAACGGGTGGACAGGATCAACGAATTCGGACTGGTGGCTGCACCGGTTCTACTCTGGGCCCTTCCGTTCGGAGCCGGCCGGCAATTGAGTCCAGGGTATCACCTGCCGGTGGATGAAGCAGTGCTCCTGGCCAATTATATCGTTGCCCGTTACCAGGGGAACCAGGTGATCTGGATCCTGGGAGGCGACGGGCGCTATTTCGATGAATTCACAGAACGCTGGAAGGCTATCGGGCAGCGCGTATTCAATGAGATCGATCATGCCCCTGCCACGCTCCACCCCCATGGCCGGTCATATGTGGGTGATATTTATGAAGGTGAATCCTGGTACAGCATCATGGGTTATCAATCCTCCCACGGTTTCAGCCAGCGTACAGTGGATTTCATCAACAAGGAAGAGGTTGCCAATGACTGGGATAAGTTAAGACCCATGCCCAATATCAATATGGAACCCATTTATGAAAATATCCGTCAGGACCAGACCCCTGAAAATGTCAGGAACGCCATCTGGTGGAGCCTCTTTGCGACACCCATTGCAGGCTTCACCTACGGGGCAAACGGGATCTGGCCATGGGTAGAGGAGGATGGCGCACCCATTTTAAATCACGGGAAAGCGCCGTGGACAGTTAGCTGGAAGAACAGTCTGGAATTACCCGTGAGTCGTGAAATGGAATACTTATATGAATTTATGGATCAATTCGCCTGGTGGGAATTCTACCCTGATAAAGGATTGTTGCTGGAACAGCCGGGAGACAAACAATATGACGATTTCGTGGGAGTCCTGTCCAATCAGGACCGGAGTCAGATCCTGGTATATATACCAAAGAACGGCACCATCAACATCCGGAATCCATTCGGCTTCTCCTATGAGGCCCAGTGGTTTGATCTCAAGCGAAATAAATACACCTCCGCGGATGTCACTTCATCCCAGGGTTTACTGACCATCACCAAGGATAGTGATACAGGTATGGTCTTAGTACTTACCAGTGATTAAAGATTTAGCACCATGAGACATTATGTATTAAGTGAGACAAACTGGAAAACCGTTAAAGACCGGGAATACGACCTGGCCATTTTGCCCTGGGGAGCCACCGAGGCTCATAATTACCACCTCCCCTTTGGCACTGATAATTTTGAAACGGAATTGATTGCCATTGAATCCGCCAGGCTGGCATGGGAGAAAAAAGCCAGGATCATCGTTTTACCAACCATTCCTTTCGGGGTAAATACTGGACAAAAAGATATTAAATTAACCATAAATCTGAATCCCAGTACCCATGCAATTATCTTAAAAGATGTCATTGAGAGCCTGATCCATCATAAGATCTACAAATTATTGATCATGAACGGGCATGGCGGGAATGATTTCAGACAGATGATCAGGGAACTCGGGTACCAGTACCCGCAAATGTTTATTTCCACCTGCAACTGGTATATGACGGTTGAGAAAATGAAGATTTTCGAGAATGACGGCGACCACGCGGACGAAATGGAAACCAGCCTGATGCTTTTCCTGGTACCTGAATTGGTTTTACCTCTGGAAGAAGCCGGTGATGGCAACTTCAAAAACTTCAGTATCAAGGCATTTAATGAAGACTGGGCATGGGCAGAACGTAAATGGTCCAGGGTCACCGCCGACACTGGCATCGGCAATCCCAAAAAAGCGAGTAAGGATAAGGGGGAGAGATATTTTAATGAGGTTACTGAAAAGATCAGTAAGCTAATGATAGAACTGGCAAAGGCAAACACTGACGACCTGTATATATAGGCGTCAATGGTTGAAAAATTAATGGGTTCAGACAAAATCATCCTGCGTAAAATGACCCCTGAAGACATTCCCCTGGGGATGAAACTGAAATCCCTGGCAGGATGGAACCAACTGGAAGACGATTGGAAAATGTTGCTGGATGCGGGCGGGGATAACTTCGTTGCCAGCCTTGATGGTTATGATGTTGGAATTGTAATTTCTGTTCCGTACCAGGATAACTTTACGTGGATAGGGATGGTACTCGTTGATCCCAGTGCAAGGCGAAAAGGGGTTGGCAAGGCCCTGTTGAAAAAATCAATAGAGATAGCTCACCCCAAAGGGCCCATACGGCTGGATGCTACCGCGGAAGGATTTGAACTGTACAGCACACTGGGTTTCCAAACTGAATACGAGCTGGTCAGGATGATCAAGAGATCCGCCGGTTCCCGGGTCAAGCAAAACAATCATACCATTGAGCCTGGTATACATATGGGTGATGGTGAACTGGAGTCCATAACCCGCCTGGACATGCCAATATTCGGTGCAGACAGATCCGGGATCCTGCGCCACCTGCACAAAAGGAA
>JAZGGT010000291.1:0-3740 GCA_036480555.1 Bacteroidales bacterium
ATCTCCAGGATGACCAGCTCCGGATCGCCGCTAAGACTGATACCGTTGCACAGCTGCGGTACAATGTAACCAAACAGCGGTTTTACATCGGCAAGATTGATGTGACGGACCTGAACATAGCATTGACAGAAAGGGATAATGCCACCAGAAACTACCTTGCGGCCTTACAGAATTACTGGAGCTATTTCTTTAATATCCGGCGGCTTACCCTGTATGATTTCCAGAGGGATTTACCACTGAACGAGAATTTTGAAGCCCTGGTCGAATGAGAATCAAAACATGATATGTTTTAAGTATCTGTTAATCAGTATTTTATCCTTTTCATTTTTGATTGCATGTACACAGAAGGGAAAGGAGCCAGAGCAGCCTGCCAATCCCTCAGGTATCCGTGTAATAAAGGAGCATTACCCCGACGGTAAAATTAAATCTGAGACAGAGGCGAAAGGGAAGCTCAGGCATGGTTCATCCAAAGAGTATCGCAAAGATGGCAGCCTGGAAAATCTGATCACCTACGAAAACAACAGGAAGCATGGCCTGGCAGCCAATTATTACGCGGACGGAATAACGGTTAAGACAGAAATGAACTATGTCAACGGCTATAAGCAGGGGGAGGCCACCTGGTTTTATCCCGATGGCAAGGTTTACCGGAAAACCCCATATGTAAACGGACGGATCACCGGCATACGGACAAGCTATTATGAAAGTGGCGTTTTACAGTCAGAAACACCATATTTAAATGGGCAACCGGGTATGGGACTAAAAGAATACACCCAGGACGGTATGCCGAAGTCTTATAATGCAAGGATCCGGATCAGGGAAATTGACAGGATCAGCCTGGATAAGACCTTTACACTTGTCATCTCTTTATCTGACCAGAGCCGGAGTGTAAAATTTTACCAGGGGAAGCTCACCAATGCTGCATACTGGAATGATCAACTCGAACCAATTACCACAAAAAATGGTATTGCAGAGCTCAGTTTCCATGTATCAAAAGGTACCTTCAAAATGGAAACCCTGAACATCATAGCCAGGGATAAGACCAGGCTCAATCATTACCACATCCTGCAGAAGGAATATCACCTGGCAGTTGAAAACAAATTTTAATCATTCGAAGGACTTCAACTTCAATTTCAGTTCGAGGTTATGCGGGGCATATTTGAGTCCCTTTTCCAGCACTTCCCTGGATTTTTGTACCTGGCCCTGACGGTAATAGTAGATTGCAGCAGACGAGTATGACCTGCCGACAGTCAGGTATTCAATGCTTATGCCGGGGTGCTGGTCAACCATTTCCTCGAAAATGGCCATATAATGTTCACCATTCTTCGCATCCTGTAGCTGGAATGCCTCTCCGAAAAACTCCAGGCAGACATGTTGTTTTATCGTCAGATAGATCTCATTATTCACGATCCCAAGGTAAGCAGTATCATATAGATTTATCTTTTCCAGGACCATTCCAGGGTTTGTATTGATTAAATATCCGCTCAGTGCCCTGGTTAAAAGATCCTGGTTGTTCACATCATCAGGTTTCAGGGAATAGGCAGTTTCAAATGATATCAGGGCTTGCCAATATTGTTCATCATTAAAATAGAATCTCCCGGTTTCATAATAGAACAGGAAGCTAAATTCCTTCTTTAATGCCTCATCAGCAAGATATTCCTGCATGTAATCATATATGTATTGCATTCCTTTCAGGTTCTGTTCTTTGATCAGCACCTCTTGAATTATGTCCTGCAGGTAAGCGGCAATCCTTTCCCTGTCCAGACCAAATCCGATCAGCCTGCTGGCTTTGATCAGGTATCCAAGGTCCCGGGGATTGTGATAATCCATGGTTATCAGAAAGCTATTCAGGTGAGCCAGCAATAAGTACTGGGTTTTACTGGATGGATACAGAATAAATGCCTTTTCAAACTGCTTATAAGCGTTTGCAGGTTCTGATCTGTTCAGATAATCAATTGCGGAATTCAGATACAGCATCCCGATCATTTCCCGGATCGTTAATCCATAGTCTGCAAAGTAATAACGTTCAAAAAGCTCATGTGATGATGTCGCAGAAAAAGTGGCATTATCAACTACATTTGATTCCCGGAGGAATTCAACAAAACTACTGCGGGTATCATGTGCAAACGCGAAAAACTGTGAGCCAGGGCCATCTATTTCAATGGTGATCTGCTCATCATCCGGGTAGGCAAGGAGTGAAATTGAGGTCGGTACTTCCTGAATTTCATAGGGGATCTCCAGCTGGTCCAGAAAAATGGCATAAACTGATGCGGCTGTGTAGTAGTTATATTTTCCAAGCCTGAACATGTCACTGAAACCGGACTGATGTTCAAAAGAGGTCAAGAGGGCTTTGCTTACTGAATTCCTGACCTGGTTAATTTTCTTTGCTTCACTCAGCCGGTCAAATTTATTATGATGGATCTCCTGAATAATATCCCTGATCCGATCTTGATATATTTCAAGCTCATTTTCAACGCTGTTTGCATTTACGGCAATTACCATTTTAAAATAATCAGGCTTGCCGTCGAAATACTGGCTGAACGATTCCCCCTCAAGGGTGGAGAAGTAGAAAAGGTCAGATGGACTGAAAAGGGTGTCAGTACCCTGGATCTGCGCCAGGCTGCTGTTCATTAGCACAAATGTTATCAATGTACTTATGAATCCCCGCAAGAACATGATATAAAGATATAATAATTCCTTACAGTTTGAAGCTGTCCAATTTTTTGAGTAAATTTGGTAAGCACTCATCCTAAAAAACTTCAAAAATGGATAAAATTACAGTTATTGGCGCTGGAGCCGTAGGGGCAACCTGCGCAAATGTTATTGCACATAAAGATGTTACAAAAGAAGTTATCCTGATCGATGTAAAGCCTGGAGTGGCCGAAGGAAAAGCCCTGGATATCTGGCAAACTTCGGCCATTAATAGTTTCAATACCAGGGTAACCGGCTATACCGATGATTATGAAAAGACCAGGGATTCAGGGATCATAGTAATCACATCGGGCCTGCCCAGGAAGCCTGGCATGTCACGGGATGACCTGATTAAGACCAATGCATTGATCGTAAAGGACGTCGCGGACAAGGCTATGAAATATTCACCCGGGGCTATCATTATCATGGTAACCAATCCCCTCGACGTTATGACCTATGCCGCTACAAAAGCAGCCAAGGAAACCGGCAATCAGGTCTTCGGTATGGCAGGCATACTGGACACGGGTCGTTACAGGGCATTTCTGGCCAATGCCCTGAATGTGTCTCCCCTGGATATCCAGGCCATTCTCATGGGCGGACACGGTGACACTATGGTACCTCTGCCAAGATATACAACCATCGCCGGAATACCGCTTACAGAACTGCTGGGTAGTGAAGAAATTGAAAAAATTGTGGAACGGACCGCCAAAGGCGGTGGAGAAATTGTCAAACTACTCGGTACATCGGCATGGTATGCCCCGGGTGCTGCTGCTGCCCAGATGGTTGAAGCCATCGTAAACGACCAGAAAAGGATCTTCCCGGTTTCTACCATCCTGAACGGTGAATACGGCCTCAGGGACGTGTGTCTCGGAGTACCCGTCATACTTGGCAGAGGCGGTATTGAGAAGATCATTGAAATCGACCTGAATGATGATGAAATGGCATTGCTTAATTCTTCTTCAGGACATGTAAAAGAAGTAATGAAAGCACTTGATGACATGAACCTGTTTTAGGAAATAGCTTCCATTAATCCAAGCGGATCCCCCTTTCGT
>JAZGGT010000292.1:0-2192 GCA_036480555.1 Bacteroidales bacterium
AGCTCCGGGAAACCTTCAAAGATCCTCCCTTATGGTATGCCCCCCATACATTCTGGTTCTGGGATTCGCCCCTTGACGCTGACCAGACTACAGAAATGGCAAAACAAATGACCCAACAAAGGCTAAATCCAGGTTATACACATGCACGCAGGGGATTGCCAAAAGAACAATGGCTTTCGGAGGAATGGTTTGATGCCTTCGGCAAGGCACTTAATGTGGCAAAAAAGGCAGGAATGAGCCTTGCCTATAACGATGAATACTGGTGGCCCAGCGGCCAGGCTGCCGGAAGAGTACTGGAATCAAGGCCCGATTTGAAAGCCTCCTCCCTGAGATATTCACAAAAGACCCTTAATGGCGGGAAGGTGATGGATATCCCGGAATCTAAATTCTCGGTGGCAGCAAAGCTGAATGAAAAGGGTCAGATCATGCCCGGGACTTTGGAAGTGATTGGTGAGGGTGCTGCTTTTGAATGGGAAGTTCCTGCAGGAACCTGGACCGTATGGTCATATGAAACCTACCATCATGCAGGGATTGACGGGGGACTGGTCAACTATCTTGACACCGGACTGATGGAGGTATTTATTCCAATTGCCCATGAACCATATGAGGCAAGGTTTAAGAAAGACATGGGACGGTCAATCCCGGGTGTGTTTGTGGACAATGAAGGTGATTTTGGATGGAAAATGGCCTGGTCTGAATATCTGCCTGTAAGATATCAGGAAATGAAAGGCAGGGATATCAGGGCCTGGATGCCCCTTCTGACCGAAGAAGATGAAGATGGCCTCTGGGCAAAAGCAAGGTATGACTGGTTCGATGTGGTCTCGGATATTTATTGCACCCACTTCCTGGGCAGGCTCAGTAAATGGCTTGAAGAAAGGGATATGTACTACATAACAAATCTCTGGGAAGAATCCCTGCAGCTGATCACGCAGGCGGTTGGGGACCTGATGCGTGCTCAGCGGTCGGTAAGCATGCCTGGAAATGATGCTATTGATATGCGTTCGCAGAATGCACATGACTTCAAGGAAACACAATCCGTCTGCGAGTTTGAGGACCGGCCCTTTATGTGTGAAATCATGGGGGTCAGGGGCTGGAGCCAGTCCCCGGATGAAATGAAAAGAACTGTAAACCTGGTAACGGCATGGGGGGTGAACCATATTGTAGCCCACGGTATTTACAACAACCGTGACCTGACCACCATCCCTTATCCGGCGGACTGGTATACTGAGAATCCGTATTTCGAGTACCTGGATCTCTGGACCGATTTTGCACGAAGGGCCTCCTATGTGAACCGGCAGGGAAGGCTCATTGCGGATGTCCTGATTATCAATCCCCTTGAAAGTGCCTGGGCCTTGTCCGGGAATTATTTTGAGGATGTAAAAGCAGAAACAGGAGAAGAGGGTGGGATATCCGAATTTGTTTACAAATCCTGGGAACCGAGGGTGGTGGAAATCAACAGGATCTATACAGAGGCCATGGAAAAACTTACCACCTCCAATATTGATTACCTGGTTGCAGACAGGTATTATATGAACCTTTCACGAATTGGATCTCCAACAATCACCATAGGGAATCACTCTTTTTCTACGGTGGTCCTGCCTCCTGCTTTTATTCTGTCCCGGGGAACCGCTGCCAAGATTCTGGCATTTGCAAAAAGGGGCGGGACCGTTGTGCTTCTTGGGGACCTTCCTGAAGGTTCCCCGGAAAAAGGAGCTGCAGATGAGCTGATACAGAAGCAGATGCAGGAACTAAAGAAACAGGCCAGTGTAATCGATCTTTCAGGTGATCCGGAAAGGATAGAAAAACTTCCTTTTGTGCTTAATGAAAGGATATCACCCCGGTTCAGAAAGCTTTCGGGTGATATAGATATTGTCTTCTCACATCGTAAAATTGCCGGCAGTGATTTCTACTGGATCGTCAGCAGAAGCAATGATCCCGGTACCTGTAGCCTCAAGTTAAGGGATGGAAAGGGACGGGCTGAGATCTGGGACTGTGAAAATGGGGAAATCAAACCGGTGCCCTACCAGAAGGAATCTTCCGGTATCCTGGTAGAACTGGAATTCCAACCTTACCAGGCTTATTGGCTGGTTTTTAATGCGAATGAATTGCCCTTTGAAGAACCACCTTCCGGCAAACCGTTTACTGAATTGGCATTGGATGAATCCCCTTGGTTACTTTCCCTTCCTGAGTCC
>JAZGGT010000293.1:0-9814 GCA_036480555.1 Bacteroidales bacterium
CACGCGGGGGGGTATCCTGGATGACTGAAGAGAAATGGACTTCTTTTACTACTGCAGATGGACTGGCAAGCGATACGGTTTATGATATTGCCTTTGATGCCGATACCATCTGGATAGCCACTCACAGAGGGATTTCCAGCCTGGTAGAATGGCAGTTACTCGGGACCTATACTTCAAGCAAGGAAAAAGCTGCCATTGGTTTTGAAATGATATCATTATACAACGCCCTGGAAGATGCCATCATTTTGTCTTTTAACTTATCCCGACCCGGACAGGTGGAGGCGAGCTTGTACGGGCTTGATGGATCACTTGTGGGGCAGTGGAATAATCTCCCCGGCTCCAGTGGTTTAAACCATGTTAAACTGTCCCTCTCAGGGCATGGAAGCAGTCAACTGGTATCAGGCATCTATATCCTTCGCATGGCCCATGGGGGAAGAGCCGATGCAAATAAACTGGTAATAATACGATAAAACTATCGAGGATATCATTCCTGGCCTGGACATACACCGGCATTCCTGTCGATCAGGTACATGATGGTTTTCACAGATTTGCCGCTACTGAACCCGTCAGGCGGGGTATTCTTACAATAATCAACGAGCTGTTCAACACTAGATCTGGCTACATGCATCCTGGTATCAGAAGATGCATAATAGATCAGCACCCTGCCGTCATCGTCCCGTATCCAGCCGTTGTTGAATAGTACATTTGAGACATCCCCTATCCTTTCCTCATCCTGTGGTGCCATGAAATAGCCGCCCGGGAAATGGATGATCTTCGATAGATCATTCAGGTCCGTCATGAACATGTAGAGCACATAACGTAATCCCGCTGCTGTATTTCTTACCCCGTGTGCCAGGTGCAGCCAGCCTTCCGGTGTTTTGATGGGAGGGGGACCCAGGCCGTTTTTCAGCTCATAAACAGTGTGATAGGTTTTTTCGCTTATGATCTTTTCATTCTCAACAAGGGGATATTTCATGTCCTCCACATAGCCAAGCCCGATCCCGCCGCCTGTTCCTACTTCGATAAATCCTTCCTGCGGACGGGTATAGATAGCATATTTACCGTCCACAAATTCAGGGTGAAGTACTACATTACGCTGTTGCCCGGTACTGGAGATCAGGTCGGGCAACCTTTCCCATTGCTTCAGATCCCTGGTACGGGCAATGCCAGCGCTGGCAACCGCCATGCTCGTATCACCCGGAGGTGCTGAAGGGTCACCTCGTTCGGTACAGAAGATCCCGTAGATCCAGCCGTCCTCGTGCTGTGTCAGCCGCATATCGTAAACGTTGATGTCAGGATCCTCATTCTCAGGCAATAATACCGGTTTGTCCCAGAAACGGAATCCATCTATCCCGTTTTCACTTTCCGCGATGGCAAAGAAGGATTTCCTGTCCCAGCCTTCCACCCTGACAGCCAATACGTATTTGTCATTGAACATCATGGCTCCCGCATTGAAAGCTGCATTAATGCCTATCCGCTGCATGAGCCGGGGATTGCTTATGGGGTCCAGGTTATATTTCCAGTGAATCGGAACATGTTCCGCCGTGATAACGGGATACCGGTACCGGTGGTATATCCCATTATAAACTTTGAGCCGTTTGTTTTTCCGGTTAATCAGGGCCTCATACTCCTGGAAGAGCTTGTTCAGCCTCTTATTGAATTTAGCCGATGCATCTGATTTCTTCTTTGCCATATGTTTCAATTCATGTTATCCTGCAGTTCAATATAATAAATTCTCTCCACAATTTTTCCTTTTGCTTTGATGGTATCACGAGTTCCGGTATTTTTGATGTGGATCAAAACAAAAACAAACTGAACAATGACGAAAGTAACTTTACAGGAGATCGCCAAAATGATAGACCATTCCCTGCTTCATCCGACCATGGATGACCAAACCCTGAAGGATGGCATTGAACTGGCCAGAAAGCATGATGTAGCATCGGTATGCATAAAACCATATGCGGTGAAGATGGCTGCTGAAATGCTGGAGGGTTCAGATGTGCTGGTTGGCAGCGTGATCGGTTTTCCCCAGGGCAACAGTCGGGTCGATGTCAAGGTATTCGAGACGGAAAGAGCCATAGAAGACGGGGCAGATGAAATTGATATGGTTGTGAATATTGGTAAGGTTCTGTCGGAGGACTGGGACTACATCGATGCAGAGATTGCTGCCGTTGCCGCTGTCACCAAGAAACACAGGGCCGCCCTGAAGGTGATATTTGAAAATGATTTTTTACCCGATGACAAATTCAAGATAAAGCTCTGTGAGATCTGTAACAGTCAACAGGTTGAATTTGTCAAGACCTCGACAGGTTATGGTTTTGTGAAGCAGGCTGACGGGAGCTACAATTACAAGGGGGCCACTCACCCGGACCTGCAGTTGATGCGCAAGCATGCTGATCCCGGCATACAGGTAAAAGCCGCCGGCGGAGTGCGGACCCTGGAAGATACACTGAAAGTCAGGGAGTTGGGTGTGACGCGGATCGGGGCCACTGCCACGGAAGCCATCCTGGGGGCCATCGAGGGTGATGAGGCTAGCGATATCCCGGAAGGATACTAATATACCCAGGCCTGAGGCAATGAAAACACGATTCATCATCCCGGTTATATTGATAGGAGTGGTTTTTTATGTGATCAGTAAAGTGCTTCATATACAAAAAGTGAAAGAGAATGCCAAAGTGCCTGATTTTGAGATTCTTTCAGGTGATGACAGTTACCAACAGCAACTGGCAGCATTCAGGAATGAATTCAGGGCCACAGATATGCCGAAATGCCGGTTTTTCCTTTTCGGAATGGGAAACAGGACAAAACTTATTTACAAAAATGGAATATTGCGGAACGCACTGACAGAGGAGATCCTGAAGGAATGGCAGGTAAGCGGTGAAGTTATTTTACCCAATAACTATATGGTAAAACTTGAAACATCACAGGGGGTTGTTATTATTTACGAAAACGAAGATGGAGTTTTCATCAGTGAGGGTGGTGATGTGGAACTGATCCCGGGCTCAGGTACACCGTTGACGCTGCCGGATTTTGCCGGTCACCCATACAGTGAGATCCTCAAGGTACTGAACCATGAAATCCTGGTTAACATCGTGGATAGCAAGCCTGTACCGAATTTCTTCGTTTACAATAAACCATGGAGGCGCGATGCGGCCATGATGGCCATGTGCCTTGAGGAGACGGGGAACCTGGATTTAATACGGGACTGGGTATTGGGCTTGGATGATCCATATGACCGGAACAATGCCGGTGAGACGGAAGCGGATAACCTTGGACAAACCCTTTACCTCATATCCCTTTTCACGGATAAATCACATCCATTGGTGGGGGAAATCTTAAAGGAGGTTGAGAAATATGAAGTCAGGGATGAATATGGTTTTTACATAAAAGGACGTTCAGATTTTCATGAAACACCGGTCTACCAGACCAAATGGCTGAAATTCGGACTGAAATCACTTGGACTGGAGGATAATTACAACATCCCAATGGTTCAGGATAATTATGCATCCCTGTTCTGGTGGGATTACAAAGATTCCTATATGCCTGGGACCACAGATGCGGGTGAGGACTGGAAACATGACAGGTATCCCTACATAGGTTGGGCAGCCGATCATTTCCATGGCAGGAGGCGTAACCCGATCAGCAACAGGGATTATCCGTTGACCTGGGAAACCCAGGCTTCTCAGGCTTATTATGAGGGGATGAAAATGGTGGATAATATTTTTGCAGAGCAGAAGACCTCGGTGCCCCATACCTGGCATGCAGCAGAGGTATTTCTGTACCTGATTGAAAATTTGTAACATTGTAATTAACACCAACAGATTGTTAAAACAAAACATTCCAGGATGAATTTATTTAAATTTCCCAGAAAAGAGTTTTTGCCTTTCGGCCTGCTGATCATTACCTGTTTGTTTACAGGCTGCAGCCAGGAAGAACAACATCAGCAACCCAATATTATTTTTGCCATCGCCGATGACTGGGGCTGGCCCCATGCTGGATCATATGGCGATCCTGTGGTACAGACCCCAGCTTTTGACAGGGTGGCCAGAGAAGGTGTGCTTTTCAACCATGCTTACATTTCCTCCCCTTCCTGTACGCCCTCCCGGAATGCCATATTAACCGGGCAATACCACTGGCGTTTGGGTACAGGTGCAAACCTCTGGAGTACACTGGATACAGCCATACCTGTATACCCATTATTGCTGGAAGAGGCTGGCTATCAAATAGGACATTACAGGAAAAGCTGGGGACCGGGCAAGCTGGACGGGTGGGAAAAGCATCCGGCAGGAGAACAGTATGAGCAGGGATTCGAAGATTTCCTGTCCAATTGGGATGGAAGCAAACCTTTTTGTTTCTGGCTTGGATCAAGCGACCCGCACCGGCCCTATGACGAAGGTTCTGGTGCAAGGAGCGGAATGGATCTCGATAAAATCCGATTGTTCGAATGTTTCCCGGATGACCCGGTAGTAAGGAGCGATGTGGCTGATTACTATTACGAGGTGCAGCGTTTCGACACCCTGGTGATGAATGCAATCATTTCCCTGGAGAAAATCGGCCAGCTTGAGAATACCATCATCGTTGTCACCGGTGACCATGGCATGCCTTTCCCCCGCTGCAAATCCAACAATTATGACTCCGGGGCCAGGATCCCCCTCGCCATCCGCTGGGGATCCGGGATTAAGTCCCCTGGCCGCATTATCGGCGACTTTACCAGCATGATCGACATGGCACCAACCTTTCTTGAATTGGCAGGTGTCGAAATACCGGAGGTGATGACAGGCAAAAGCCTGGTCAGCCTGCTCAAAAGCGAAAAACAGGGTATCATCGATCCGGATCAGCGGGGGTATGTACTGCATGGGAAGGAGCGACATGTACCCGGACAGGAAGGACATATGGGCGGGTATCCAAGCCGGGCGATCCGCAACCATGATTTTCTCTACATCCGGAATTTCAAGCCTGACCGATGGCCTGCAGGTACACCCAATCACGGGAAAGCCTTCATCCCCCGTTTCTGGCTGGCAGACTGTGATAATGGCCCCACCAAAACCTATATGGTTGAAAACAGGGACAAGGATGACCATCACAGCCTCCTGTATGAATTGTCATTTGGCAAGCGGCCGGCCGAGGAATTATATGACTGCCGTAGGGATCCAGAACAACTGCTTAACCTGGCCGATGACCCGGCATATGCTGACATTAAGGAATCTATATCAGATCTGTTGATGGAGCAACTTGAACTGACTGCTGATCCAAGGGTGATAGGAGGAGGGGATAAGTTTGATGAATATCCTTACCTGGGAGGGGGACCCAAGCGCTAATCCAGGTAGTAAGACAATGGCATCTATCCGTATGGATCAGTCATCAAATTCCCCGATAAAAGGGATCTGTTCCAGGATCTCCAGCCGGATTACACTTTGAAAATAGACCTCCAGCTGGTAGAACTGTGCAGCTGGCTTTGCCCCGACGGTTTTGCGGATGCTTTTATAATACTTCTGTATCAGTTTATCGTAATCTTTACCCAGGGAGATCATATCCTTCATCAGCTGATCGGTCTTTGCATCATCCAGTGACTCATATTGCAGGGCGTACCTGTTTAATAGTGCCAGCCTTTTTTGTCCGTGCAACTTCCTGGCTGATTCGTATTCATCATACAGGGTCCAAAATGAATTGGCAGCCTCGCCTTCTAAAGTAATCCACTCTGCTACAACTGCCTTTTTTTCCATCCCGAAAATAGCCTGGTAGAATTCGACTTCTTCTTTGGTTTGAGCCTGAGCTGATATTGACAAAACAGCAACCATACTCATCATAAAATATAACTTCTTCATCTTTTAAAAAATTAAGGATTTAACACTAATATTCAGTTATTTATTCGGTTGGTATAAAGGTACCAAGATTTTCCAATCCGGACCCGGGGGGTACGTGTTTTTACAATTTTTTAACCTTTCTGAAAGTATGATGAATACCGCGCTGAAGCCAAAAGTAATGGAACTTGTATTAGGATTAGTTTTTTTGTCTGGTAACCGGAAAGAAAGATGTGAATTATGACAGATGGATTATTCTCAAAATATGCTAATATTGATCAATTCCTGCCCGATCTCTTGAATACCAAAGAGAATTTTATTGGTTTGTGCAGGTGAAGGTTTTTTTCTGCCCTGAACATATTGTGACAACAATGTTTCATTCATCCCTATTCGTTTAGCCAGGAACTTTGAGTTTATAACACGATAATACTGAAAGAACTGTTTAATATCTATAGCAAAGGCTATATTGTTTTTTGAGATCTGACTATCTTGCTCAGTAAGATGTAGATTCGTAGCCTCAACTGCATTTTGCAGTAATTCAGTAAAGTAGGTCCCTGTTGTACAGACTGGAAATTTTTCAGCATATGCAGAAAATCCAGTATCTGTTTTCTCAACAGTAAACCTTATCTTTTTCCTTAATGTTCTCATTGTAAACAGCTTCTTTAAGTATCCTCATTTCCAGCCCCATACCTATCTCCTGGCTTCCGTGATCCGGAAAAATGATCCAATTTGTTTTATCTTCATGAGCCAATTTTAAATGAGATCCTTTTTGCGATATTACATACCATCCATTTTTCTTCAATATCCTTAATAACTCAGAACATTTCATTAGGGTAACACCTTGTAAAGGTAAATAAAAATTTACCTTAATTCAATTATTAATTTGAGCTCCCGCTTTCCTTGATAGCATAGAGATGGATTTATCAGCTTCTTACTACTGTAAGTGATCTGACCTGACCTGGAATACGCTTTTTAATTGGATAAAACATAGCAATTTTATTCTAATGATTGATTAAATTGCCGGTAATTGGATATTATCAGAGAAAGAAGTTTTTACTCTAAACAAATCGAAATGAATACAAAAAAAATGCTTGTATCAACAATCATAATATTCCTTGTATCTATTACATTATTTTCTCAAAATAATGATATCCAGATCCTCAGAAACAATCTAATAAATGATGCCCTGCAAAACCAGGGATTTTCACCAAGAACAGGCAGGTACATTGAATCCGATTTCAGCAAGGCAGAAGAATATCTTAGCAGTATGGAGCCTGATGGAAGTTGGTCTGATGTAGATTATTTGGACAGGGACAACAACTGGTCACCACTTGTGCATCTCGATAAAATGTTGGTAATGACAATAAATTATACAAAAAGTACTTCTGCATTGTATCAGGATAAAGCTTTGTTACAAGGATTGGAAAGATCTCTTAACTACTGGTACAAAATAAATCCTGTATGTGACAACTGGTACAAAAACAGAATAGCAAAACAATTCTATTTCAATGTTATTGGCCTGTTGTTACAAGGAAGGATTGATGATTCACTCCATTCCAAAATGGTTAATGACCTGACGGAAAATCCTACCATGACAGGTTCAAACCGCACTCTTGTGGCCATCTCCACATTATACCGGGGCGTGCTTGAAAACAATCATGAGAGGGTAAAACTTGGAGTTACCGGAGTTACGGATCAGATCATTATAACAGATAAAGAAGGAATTCAGCCAGATTACAGTTTTCATCAGCACGGCCATTTTATTTATAATGGAGGTTATGGATCTAGTTTCTTGCGTGAATCTATCTGGATGGCTATCATGGTGCAGGGAACCGGTTTTGCCTATACAGAAGAGCAAATTGATATTTTAAGAAACTATTTCCTTCAGGGGACCAGGTGGATGTTGCGGGGCAACCTTTTTGATTACAATGTCCGGGGAAGACAGGTAGGCCGGGCAAATGGCCTTTTACCATTAGCAGATGTCATCCTGCCGCAGTTGGAACATTTTATAATAGCTGACCCGGACTACCGTGAATTATATGAAACAGCAAAAAAGCACATAGAAAACAAGACGCCCCAGGATATTATCGGTAATAAACATTATTGGCGCTCAGATTATACTGCACATCATCGCCAGGAGTATTTCACCTCACTGAAAATGTGTTCAAAAAGAACAGTTGGAATAGAACTGAACATGAACTCGGAGAATAAGTTAGGCTACTGGTTACCTTACGGTTTAACCTATATCTATCGACGTGGTGATGAATATACTGCCATTTTTCCTGTTTGGGATTGGGCTTTATTACCCGGTGTTACCCATCCACATCTTGAAGTGGTAGAATATGATAAGAGTGAATCCCGTACCCAGAATACCACTTTTGTTGGCGGGGTAAGTGATGGGCAATATGGCGTTTCAGCCATGGACTTTTCTAAACAGGACACAAAAGCAAAAAAGGCCTGGTTCTGGTTTGACAATGAATGGGTGGCTCTGGGTACAGGCATTGAATCAAATCACGAAGCAACAGTTGTAACCGGGGTAAACCAAACCCTGCTAAACAGTAAGGTTATAGTGGATGGAAAACAACGAAAGAAGGGAAATCATTTATTAAAAAATCCACTTTGGATATTGCATGATAGCATAGGTTATATTTTTCCTGGAGATGAAGCAATTAATATCAAGGCTGATGTCCAGCAGGGCAATATCCAGAGGATATATGGATTGGGGAATGATACTGTTTATTATTCTGAGGTTTTTTCATTATGGCTCGATCATGGATTGAAACCACAAAATGAATCCTATCAATATATCGTTGTTCCGGGAATAAATTCAAAAGACTTAGCAGGGTATGCCAAAAATTTGCCAGTTACTGTCCTGTCCAATTCAAAAAAAGTACAGGCTGTTTTACATAGTGAATTAGAAATTACAGGTATAGTTTTTCATCAGGCTGGTGAGTTTGCTGTTGGCAAAGATTTAGTAATTGGAGTTGACCACCCTGGCCTGGTTTTGTTGAACAATAAGAATGAAACGATAACTATTAGCGATCCAAATGCAGCATTGAAAGAAATTACAATTACCCTGAAAAGAGGTGGCAGAAGTATTCAGACCAAACAAGTAAAGTTACCCACCGGAGGTTTTGCCGGGAAAAGTGTTACCATGAAACTGGATTGATTTTATCTCTGGGACATTTCACCAATCCTTTTCCCGTCCCAGAATCTCGACAATTTTTCTTTTCATCTCCAGGGGATCTATGGCATCCTGCTGGGCATAGATAATTTCTCCGTCCGGCTTTATTAACATGGTGTATGGAATTGCCCCCTGCCAGTTTTCATCGACGGCCTCAATCAATGCATAATTATCGGTACCATTGAAAATATAATTCCTGCCGGATGCATGTTTTTTCTTGAGAAATTCATGAACCTTCTCCTTTTTTGCCAGGTTATCTGCACTTATGGTTATAAATTCAAAATCACGGTTCCTGTACATCAGGTTGATCTCAACCAGGTCGGGGAATTCAGTCACACAGGGGCCACACCATGTCGCCCACACATTGATCAGGGTAAGCTTTTCTGATTTTTGCCGGACCAATGTTTGCACCCCTTCCGTACTGATCTCCTCAAGTTTCACTTCCTCCTGCAGAATTTTCTCGAAAGCCTTTTTTGAAGCCTCCCGTTTATCGGACCATTTTACAGAGCATCCGAAGGTTTTTGTCTTCTCAACGGTTACCTGTTTCCCGGCCAGTAATTCCTCCAGTGCATTCCGGGTATCGTGTTTCGTATCAGGCCGGACAGCTAACTCTGAATCATCAATTCGGCCAACATACCTGAGTTTTCTCCCGGAGTCAAATATGAAGACGTGTGGAGTGGCAACCGGTCCGTATTTCCTTGACATTTCCTGTGTCTCTCCATCATAGATATAGGGGAAATTGAACTTCTTGTATTCCGCCCTGATCTTCATGTCTTCAAGCTCGTCGCCCAGATCCGTGTACCCCAGTTCATCAAGCCGGACGGCCAGC
>JAZGGT010000294.1:0-4664 GCA_036480555.1 Bacteroidales bacterium
CATGGCATTATCCGTACATATCTTTGTAAACAATTCCTTGAAACTGCCAAAGGCATAATGCCTGTAAAGGCAGTTCTGGTAATAGATAGCCTCGCTGGTACGGATCTCGGTCCACCGTGCAGGCAGATGTGAATGGAAAAACCATGTAATCCTTTCTTTCAGGTCTACCCCTGATTTTAGCATAACGTCAAGATGCCAGGACTGGAAGAACTTAAACAGATCGTCCTGCTCAGAGTTTGATTCACCCGCCTTTTTTTGTCCCAATGGATCCACCCAGGTTGAGGCGGTCAGGGGATCAATAGGCGGGGCAGGTTTCTGAGCAGGTTCCGTGAAGAGTGCGTTCATAGCTTCTGTCGCGGTGTAACTCGCGAACTGGTTGATCTGAGCTATGGTAGGTCCAAAGGTGGCGCGCCGCAATAAATGGGCCGCCCTGTCTGTACCTAAAATTCCGGTTATTTCAGTTAAAGATGCCATTAATTAGATCAACGGCACAGTGGTAATTATGTTACGGAATATGGGAGAGGATAATATTATTTTAATTTAGTCTAAATAGAGGGTATGGTAGGTCTACCCATCCTGACAATCCTGACCGGTCAAACCTGACCGGAAAGCTTGTTCCAAATATATTATTCTCCTATACGCTATAATGTACAAAGTCAGTCACATATAACGATTTAAAGAATTGGCGAGGGACAGGATTTTATTCCTCTGCCGGGGGAAGGAATACATCCTCTACGACATGGACCACCCCGTTCGAGGCATCGATGGTGGCCATTATTTTGGATCCGTTGACATAGGTGCCATCATCTTTGACCTCAACATCAATATAATGCCCGGAAGCCATGTATAATTTTACGCCATCCCTTAATCCTTTGCCCTTATATGTACCTGGAGCAGCATGAAATTGTATGATCCTGGCCAGTGTTTCCTTGTTTTCCGGCTTGAGAAGATCCTCGACCGTTCCTGCCGGCAATTTCTCAAATGCTGCATTGGTTGGAGCAAAGACAGTCAGGGGACCGGCATTGGCAAGGACATTAAGCATATCTGCAGCAGTACAGGCAGTCGCCAGTGTTGTATGATCCGGTGATGAAGCGGCAATTTGAAGGATATTTTTATCTGAATCCTTGTCTACTACACCTGATTGACCATGGGTAGCCACGGCCTTCTCCTCGCCTGAGGATCCTGTAGTTCCTCCACCTGAACAGGCAGTAATCAGAAAAGATACACAAATGATTAAGGAAATGATGTTCAACTTTTTCATGATGCGATTTTTAGGTTTATACATTAGAATACCATGTTTTATATCATTTTTTTTATCAATTTTGCCCGGAATTTTTCGTAGTAAAAAAAAAACTATACTTTTATCCTACTAAATTGGTAGGATAAGTGTAAAAATAAATGAAATTCAACACAAAAACAAGATATGGATTAAGAACCATGCTTGAACTTACCTTAAATGCAGAAAGGGATGAGGGTACGCTTCAGAAGGAAATCGCAGAAAATCAGGATGTATCGGTAAAATATCTTGATCATATTATTGCAGACCTGAAGACAGCCGGTTTAATTGTTAATGTTGGCGGGAAAAAAAGTGGTTACAGATTGAACAAACCAGCTGAGGATATCACTATTTACGATATATATGTTGCATTTGAGAATGAACTTGTCATTATCGACTGTTTGCATTTAAATGGGGAGTTTCCCAGGAAACAAATATGTGTGCTTAAAGAATACTGGTGTGAATTGAATCAATCCATTAAGTCAAGTATGAAATCCAAAAATCTGAAAGAGTTGGCACAAAAACATAGAAATGTGAATAAATATAAATAACTTTCAATAATTATCCATTAATCCACTAAAATCAAGAACTATGAGTTTAAAAAATCTCCGAAATCCGATCGTGTTTTCACTGACCCTGGTGCTGATGGCATCCTGCGGCGGTAATCAAAATGGCTCAAAAGGACCATTGGGTGCAGGCGATGCTGCACAGAAAACATATGTGGCTCCCGGCGAATACGATGAATTTTATGCATTCCTGTCCGGTGGATTCAGCGGACAGGTCAGCGTGTATGGCCTGCCCTCAGGAAGGTTGTTAAAGGTCATCCCGGTATTTTCAGTTGATGCTGAAAAAGCATGGGGATTCAATGAAGAAACCAAACCCATGCTTGAAACCTCTTATGGATTTCTTCCCTGGGATGATTCGCATCACCCGGAATTATCTCAGACAAACGGGACCCCCGACGGGCGCTGGTTGTTTATCAATGCGAATAATACGCCACGTATCGCACGGATTGATCTGACAACTTTTGAAACCGTTGAGATAATTGAACTGCCTAACTCTGCCGGGAACCACAGTTCTCCATTTACTACTGAAAATACTGAATATGTAGTGGCTGGAACACGTTTTGGTGTACCCGTCCCGCAAAAGGATATGGCCATCTCTGATTATGCAGGTAATTTCAAAGGAACCCTGTCATTTGTTAAGATTGCAGATGATGGAAGAATGGATATTGCCTTCCAGATCCTGATGCCGGGCTACGATTACGATCTTGCCCATTCCGGGAAAGGGGAATCTGACGGATGGACATTCTTCAGCAGTTACAATACGGAGGAAAGCAATACCCTGCTGGAGGTGGAAGCTTCCAAGTATGATAAGGATTTTATTGCAGCCGTGAACTGGAAACTGGCCGAGCAATTCATTGCCGATGGGAACTATGAAGAAATGAATTCCTCCTACATGAGGAATTTTTACGATGAAGAGACCCAGATGGCCTCTTCAGAAGCATTTAACAAGGTGAAAGTGCTGAAACCGGAAGATTGTCCGGGACTGGTATATTTCCTTCCCACTCCGAAATCTCCCCATGGAGTGGATGTGGATCCCACCGGAGAATACATAGTCGGGAACGGGAAGCTTTCTGCGGAGCTCACAGTTCACTCATTCACCAAGATGAAAGCTGCCATTGAGAATGAAGATTTCGAAGATGAGAAATATGGTATACCTGTACTGAATTTTGATGCCACCCTGGCCGGCGTTGTGAAAAGCACGGGACTCGGACCATTGCATACCGAATTTGACGATAAAGGGAATGCTTATACCAGCTTCTTCATCACCTCCGAGGTGATCAAGTGGAAAGTCGGAACATGGGAGGTTCTTGACAGGGCTCCGACCTACTATTCCATAGGCCACCTGATGGTCCCGGGTGGGGATTCCAGACAGCCCTGGGGAAAGTATATGTTGGCCTTGAACAAGATCACAAAAGACAGATATCTCCCCACTGGTCCGGAATTAAACCATTCCGCCCAGTTGTTCGATATCTCGGGAGATAAAATGCAACTGATCCTTGATTTTCCAACAGTGGGTGAACCCCACTATGCACAGGCAATTCCTGCTGAAATAATAATGAATAATTCAAAGCAGTTGTATAAACTTGAGGAGAACCATCATCCCCATGTGGTCATGTCTGAAGAGGATACCAAAGTGGTCAGGGAAGGGAATGTGGTCCGTATATACATGACCACCATTCGCTCACATTTTGCCCCGGATAATATTGAGGGCATCAAAGTGGGAGATGAGGTGTATTTCCATGTTACAAATCTCGAACAGGATTTTGATGTTCCTCATGGATTTGCAGTAATGGGTATGCGGAATTCCGAATTACTGATCATGCCTGGCCAGACGGAGACTCTACTCTGGAAACCCCAGTATGAAGGGGTCATTCCTTTTTATTGCACGGATTTCTGTTCTGCGTTGCACCAGGAGATGCAGGGATATATCAGGGTTTCTTCGAGAGGCTCGAGTCCCGAATTGAAGTGGAGCGTAGGAACCTATGAATAATATATTTTTCCGGACAGGTCCCGCAATAAGGGGTTATTGGATTATCAAACATTTTCATGCGGGACCTGCTCCGGAAATTATCTTTTCAGGTCAGAAATAGCTATAACAGATTCATGAGATCAAGGACAAGAATTTTCATGCTGGCTGCGGCAGTCGCCCTGCCCCTGATGTTCGCCTTTCCTATATGGAAGATAACACTTGAAGCACCGCAGTATCCCAAGGGTCTGGGTATGTATATCTGGGTAAATAATATCAAAGGTGCCGAACCGAACACCCTGCAGAACATAAATATAATGAACCATTATATAGGCATGAAGCCAATTGAGCCTGAATCCATCCCTGAATTGAGGTTCATACAATATATTCTACTGGCCCTGACAGGCCTTGCCTTACTCCTTGTATTTCTGAATAAATGGCAGCTGAACCTGGTCTGGGTCATACTGCTAACCGCCGCTGCAGCATTGGCCCTGTATGATTTTTATTTATGGGAATATGATTACGGGCATAACCTGGATCCTTCGGCGGCTATTAAAATCGAGGGCATGGCCTACCAGCCGCCATTGATCGGCAGTAAAAAGATTTTGAATTTTACAGCCATTTCATTACCCAGAATGGGATCCCTGTTCCTGGCATTGTCAATTTTGTCCGGGGGACTGGCTGTATATTTTGGAATAAAAAGCAGGCGCGCTGCCGGATGATAAAGATCAATGTCATAGCATTAACATTGATTTTCGGATTCATGCTTATGAAGCCGGCTATCCCGTTTATGGAATACCTGGCGCGAAAGAATTTCATTATTGAGAACTTTTGCATCAACAGGAATAAGAAGGAA
>JAZGGT010000295.1:0-5233 GCA_036480555.1 Bacteroidales bacterium
ATTCTCTGGAATGAAGGCGCGGATACTACAGCATGAAATGGATCATGTGAACGGCATCCTCTTCACTGACCGCATATCACCTATCCGCAAACGCCTGCTGAATGCCAGGCTAAAAGCCATATCCAAGGGAAACACAGACGCCAAATACAAGATCCGGTTCCCGAAAAAATAATACAGCAAGTGTATATCGTAAAAGGCCATCCCATTGTGTATCGAGAATTCTATCCTTTTAAGTTATTTTTTTCGGACCCTAATACTGCGTCTAATCTGAAGGTATCATCAAAGAATTCCAATAATTCAGGGTCCAGCCAATCAATACTTTCATATATTTCATTTCTATAAATTTCGAGAGCGATAATACTCCAGGAAACTGGTTCGTGATGAAAAATTCGATTCCTAAATTTCCTGATTCCATTCAATTTTTTACTAATAGTATTTCTCTGCCTGATTTGTTTTGGGCAACTGGGAAAAGTCAATCTAAGTTGTTTCCATAAAGTTTTGTCAAATCTTTTATCAAAAAGAGAAGTCCAAAATCCAAAGGACAGCTCTGCTATCATTTTACCTGGAGTTATGGTTTTCCTCTCCCTGAGAATATTCGTTCGAGCTTCCTGGATCTTTGTTATTTGAAAAGGTGAGATTATTTTAGTGAAATGACCTTCATAATACCATTCCTGAGTGGAATACAATTTTTGCAATTGTAAATCGATACTATTTCTTAGACAGATCTCTAAAACTGAGATAGGTGGATAAAATGCTTCAGAAATCTTTATGTTGGATTTGTAATGATCAATCGCTTTCTCAGGATCATCCGGGTGTTTGGTTAAATATGGGAATAGCCGTTCTTTAGAAAGTACTACCTGTATTTTCTTAATATTCAATTGAATTGGATTTTTTTGTATATTTGCTTTGTGGTCCCGGATCTTCCTCTCCCAGATAATATGCTGGTGATGAAGCCGGGCTTTTTGCTTTTATGCAGATCTCATCAAAATATCATTCTTTCATTCCAGTTAACTACTGAGTTGTCACTAAGGCAGAACCGTCACCAAATACAAGATCCGGTTCCCCCAAAAAAAATACGGCAAGTTTATTCTGTAAAAGGATATTATAAAAAGCGCCTGACCTGTTTCGCGAAGCGGAATATGTAGCGCTGTTATGATGTCCTTATATAGAAAAAGGCCATCCCATTTATTCGGGACGGCCTTTTGACAGTTATATAATTGATCGGGTGAAACTACATTAAGCCTTTCTTTTTGAACAGCTCTTCGGATCTCAGGAGCAGGTCGACATACTGGGCACGCTTGTAAATGAAGGGATCATTGATCTCCTTGTTGGACAGCTTCCCGCGGTAATCTGTCAGGGATTTGTAACCCTTACCCTCCATCCAGGCTTCGATGTCCTTCAGCATTTTGCTGATATGTTGTACCTTGTTTTTGTAGAGGGTACCTACCACCTGGACGGCATCGGCACCTGCCAGGATCATCTTCACTGCATCGGTCCCCTGCTGTATCCCGGTATTGCTGACAATACTGGCATTGACCTGACCGTACAAGAGGCCGGCATACCTCAGCGGCAGTTTGTTTTCAAAAGCTTCGCTGAGCGGGAAGTCAACCACAAACTTTTCATTGTCGAGGTCGATCTCATTCTGGAAGATCCGGTTAAATAAGACAAAGGCATCCACGCCGGCCTTATCCATCCTGCTGATCACATTCAAGGGATTGGCATAGAAGGGACTCAGTTTTACACTGACCGGAATAGATATGCTGCTTTTTATCTTTTTCAGTATCTCGATCTGGTCCTTGATGATATCTTCACCGCTCACATCAGGATTCCTGGGAACCGAGTAAAAATTGAGCTCCAGTCCGTCCACTCCCTTATCCTCGAGCAATTTTGCATATTCCAGCCAGGTTTCATTATAGATGGCATTCAGGCTGGCAATGAGTGGAATCGACAAAGCCTTCCTGGCATTCTGTACATTCATAAGGTGCTCACGCGGTCCTGCATGTTCCAGGTTGGGAAAAAGACTGGTCATCTCTGCATGCCTCTCTGCATATTCATCCATCTCATCATCCATCTGGGCAGCTTCCAGCTGGATCTGCTCCTCGAACAATGATTTATAGACTATTGCGGCGGCCCCGGCCTCCTCCATTTGTTTTAAACTATTGACATTGGTAACGAGATTATTGGCACCTACAACGATAGGGTTCTTCAGTTCCAGGCCCATGTAATTGGTTTTCAGATTGGTCATTATATACTGATTTTATAAGACCCTAAAAATATATAAATTATTAAGATTTCAGACCGATAAACCTTCCTTTTTTTCATTAAAGATGACAGGATTTCCTATACAGGACTATGTTTGATAAGGCATTCAGAAAAGCACCCTTTATGCGGGTCCTCATCCCCCTGGCAGGCGGGATCGTTATGGGCAGGCATTATACCGCGCCCGCTGGCATCATCTGGATACTGACCGGTTTTCTTATCCTCTTCCTTCTACTGCTTATTATTGTGTCTGACAGGCCTTCCAGATCTTTGCTTCCATTAATGGGGCAGCGGAATGCATTGCTGGCAGGAATCTTCCAGGGTTTGTTTTTATGCATGGGACTGATGATGGGCAGGGAAGATGATCTTGCACTGATGCCTGAGACGATGCTCCAGGCAAGGATATGTGATGAGATACTGGCGGGTGAGAGGACATTTAAAACCAGGCTGGACAGAGTATATTACCGCTCAGGGGAAAAATGGACCCGCCTGGATGGCAGTGTACAGGTTTACTTCGAGAGGGAGGATCGATGCCTTGAGCTGCTGCCGGGGGACTGTATCAGTGGATCGGGAAAATTGTTGAGATATGAAGATCCGGTAAATCCATTCGAATTCAATTACGGCGTCTACCAGCGTGGGCAAGGGGTGTCCTACCACCTGTATCTTGACAGCACTTCATGGATTACCTCACCGGCTTATGCGGCCCGGGGATTATTGATATGGTCAAAAGGGATCCGCCGTACCCTGATGGACCGGATTGACCTAAGCATAGAGGGCAGGGATGAGAAGGCCATCCTCTACTCCCTCTTGCTGGGATACCGGGCTGAGCTTGGCCCGGATGTTAAACAACAATTTGTCCGGTCAGGAACCATGCATATCCTGGCTGTAAGCGGACTGCATGTCGGTATCCTGTATATCCTTCCGGCCTTTCTGATAGGAAAGATCCGGGGCTCCATGGCAGGCCGACTGCTGGCTACCCTGGTCCTTTTAGTGCTCCTCTGGTCCTATGCCATGCTGACCGGGCTATCCCCGTCCGTGGTGCGGGCCGTTACCATGTGCAGTGTGCACAGGATGGCCATATTGATGGGCAGGAAGACCGGCATTTTTCATGTACTGTCCCTGACGGCATTCGTCATGGTATTGTCAAGGCCGGCCATCGTATTTGAGACGGGCTTTCAGCTGTCTTTTGCAGCAGTGGCAGGCATTGCCGGGTTTCAAAAACCCCTGTCCAATATGATACCTGCAAAGGGATGGCTGGCCAGGAGAACCTGGCAACTCGTAACCGTGTCCCTCGCTGCACAGCTGGCAACAGCACCCCTGTCCCTGTTTTATTTCCATCAATTCTCCAATGTATTTATACTCTCCAATCTTGCCGTTATTCCCCTGGTTACGGTGATTCTTTACGTAGGACTAGCCTTTATTCTGTTATCTTCATTCGGTTTGTACCCATTGTCCGGGATACTGGAATGGCTTACCTCCCTGCTCGACGGAATTACCCATCTGATGGGCCGGATCCCAGGGGCCTTCAGTGAAAATATCACCCTGATACCAATCCAGGTTCTCCTTTTGTACTTTGCTATCATACTGACCGGTCTTTTTATTCGCTCCCGGAAAGTCGTGCTGCTGCATGCCATGATGGTAGCAGTCGCAATGCTACTGCTGGTTTCAGGTATCCGTGAATACCGGGTCCGGTCTCATGAGGCATTCTGTGTCTTTTCCATCCCACGCGAGTCAGCCATCAGTTTTGTCCGGGGAAGGAAACATTCCATGTACAGGGGAGGGAGGATCCGTGGAGATACCATGCAAATCCCCTATGCCCTTCGAAATTTCAGTTCACGCCACAAACTTTCATCGCCGGTTTTATTGTCGGACCGGTCAGGCATAGAACACTGCCGAATCGATACAGGAGGGACGCGACTGCTTTTTACAGTATTCAAGGATCGCAGAATCGTGATACTCAGGCAATTGTCTGGATGTCTGCAGGAGGGTACTGTTGGGCTGGAGACCGATATTCTGGTGCTGGTGGATAATGTTTCATGTAACCTGGATTCCCTGATACTCGTATTTAAGCCCGGACTGATCATTGTGGATGGGAGCAGTCATTCCAGCTACCATTTTGAGATGGAAAGAACCTGTATCCAAAATGGAATTCCATTCCATTCCACAGAAAAAGATGGATTTTATGTCTATTGAGATATTTAATATACTATTTTTGCCTAGTCAAATTTTTCATTTGTCGAGAGGATGAGGATTATAATTGCCGGTGCAGGGGGCGTAGGCTCGCATCTGGCCAAGATGCTTAGCAGTGAGAACCACGATATCGTTCTCATTGATACTGATGAGGAGAAACTCAGGCAAATAGGATCCATGTATGATCTTTTGACCATTCATGGATCGGCTACCTCCATCAGTCTGCTCAGGGACGCCAATATCCAGAAATCTGACCTTTTTATTGCCGTTACGGAAACGGAAGAGACCAATATGACTGCTGCTATCCTGGGAAAGCAGCTTGGTGCCAGGAAGACCATTGCCCGGATCGATAACCAGGAGTATATGAAGTTCCACAACAAGGAGATGATCACCAGCCTGGGGATCGATTATATGATTTACCCGGAAATGATTGCCGCCAATGAGATTGTGGGTTTGCTGCACCAGACGGGGATGGCGGACCTGGTTGATTTCTCAGGGGGGAAGCTTTCCATGTATGTGATCAAACTGGAGGAGAATGCGCCCATCGTCGGGAAAACCCTCGTAGAATCCACACCCACTAACGGCCAGCTCGATTTCCGGGCAGTCGCTATTACCAGGGATACGGAAACCATCAACCCCCGGGGCAGCGACCGTTTCCATGTAAATGATCATGTTTATGTGATCACAAGCCAGACCGGACTGGAGGAATTGCTCAAGTATTCCGGGAAGGTGCAGTATGAAATACATAACATCATGATCCTGGGAGGGAGCAGGATAGGGGCCC
>JAZGGT010000296.1:0-3995 GCA_036480555.1 Bacteroidales bacterium
TTCTCCAGATTTTTAGTCCCATTTAGTCCCACTTCATTTGAAGATTTACAGTTCAGGGGGCAACGGATCCCCCTCTACCCATGGGGCACCAGCTTTAATTAATGCTTTGCACAGGTCAGACATTTTGGTGATGTTGCTTTGAAGTTCGGACTGAATGTCAGTCAGTTGTTCTTCTACAATCTCGAGACCCCTCCTGTTTGTAAGTGTAGGTCCATAGGTGGAGTGTGAAATACTCCTATTTATAGCGAACAATCGCTCTCCAATGGTTGGTTTGGTTTTTTCACCAACTTGTAGTTTGGAGCGATCGCCATTGAATTGTTTGTCGAGCGTTAAAAGATCTTGCCTTAACTGATACAATTGTGTATCGAGATTTCCCGGACTGGTCTTGGCTCTTGCCAGGGCCTTTTGCATGGCCTTTACTTTTATCAATGCATTGCTTAAAGTAAGCTGTACGGCCGAGGCAGTACGTATTACATCTTCGTAAACCCTCCAGAAGACAGCTGCATCCTGAGGATTGGTGCCTTCCAAAGCACCTTTTCTTAATTGTTCAACGGTAAAATTTATCGGCCCGGAAAGTTCTGTAATTACCCCACCAACCTGTTTGGAAAGGGTAGCGGTGTAAGTTCCCGGAGCAGCTAAAAGCCCCTCAGGTTCGTAATCAGGTTCAGTACTGCTTGTCTTCCAGCTTATAGCATCAGAAGCAGGGTATTTCAAATCCCAGGAAATCCGATGGAATCCCTTTTTAACAGGTCCCTCAATTCTCCTAACAGTGTTTCCGCTACTGTCCTTGACCGTGAGCCAGATTTTGGGTTTATCCTCCATGCGCTCCGCTTCAACAGCATCCCAGCCCGGAAATGTTATATTTTTATTTTGTTTTTTCAATTCTTTCTCTTTTTCCTTCCGGATTTCTTCCCTTGATTTTAATCCATCTTTCAGATAATAGGTGAACACCGCTCCAAAAGGAGGATTGGGTGCTACATAATGTGAAGCCCCCTGGCTTCCTTTTTGATTGTCAAAGCTCAAATGTGACCGGGGCACATACCACCATGCTTTACGCGTTGAAAACAATGTTGCTTCCTGCTTTAATTGTTGTTCAGAAATCTCCCTTAACACACTATAATCATCAAAAACAAAGAATCCACGACCAAATGATGCACCCACCAAATCATTTTCATGTTTTTGGATGGCCAGATCCCGAAAAGAGATTGTTGGCACGCCACCTTTTAATTTGATCCACCGGCCTCCACCATTGATGGTGAAATAAATTCCAAATTCAGTAGCAGCAAATATCAATTCCGGCTTTACATGATCCTGCACGATCCTCCATACGAGGGTACCATCAGGAATGTTACTACTTATGGATTGCCAGGTTTTTCCTTTATCGGTACTTTTCATCAAATAGGGCTTAAAGTCACCAAACTTATGATTATCCAAAGCAGCGTAAACCGTATTGACATCATGCAGATCAGCCTTGATGTCATTTACAAATGCCGTGGCAGGGATCCCTGGCATACTGCTCACTTCAATTTTCTGCCAGCTCGTACCACCATTTTCAGTAACTTGTATGAAACCATCATCTGTGCCTGCATAAAGCAGACTTTCTTGTTTGGGAGACTCAGCCAGCGATGTGATGGTATTGTAGTTCGACATCGCAGCAAAGTCCCACGGCTCATCCCAACTCTGAGTTTTACCCATTATTGAAAGACTAATGCGTTCCTGGTTGCGTGTCAGGTCACCTGATATGGCCGTCCAGCTATCACCTCGATTGTCTGAACGCCAAACTCTCTGGGAAGCAAAATAAATACGTTTAGGATTATGCGGGCTCACCAGGATTGGTGCATCCCAGTTGAAACGTTCATAATTCTCATCGGCCTCAGGTTGCGGTTGTATATCAACTATTTCCCCGGTGATAAGATCTATTCTTGAAATGTTCCCCTCCTGCCGTTCAGCGTACATAATGTCAGGGTTGCCAGGTTCAGTAGCAGGTTGGTGTCCATCCCAATCCAGAACAATCCTCCAATCGGAATTTTGAATTCCATGGACATTATCAGTTCGGGATGGCCCTCCCTGAGTGTTATTATCCTGGGTTCCTCCATAGATATTATAAAAAGGTTTTGTATCATCTACTGCCACTTTGTAAAACTGGGTAACGGGCAAATTTTCAATAAACCTCCAGTTTTTCGCCAGGTCAAAACTTTCATACACCCCTCCGTCGGTTCCTATCAGCAGGTAATCAGGATCATCCTTCCGGAAGGCAATGGCATGATTATCGCCATGTTTGTGTTGGTTGTTCACGCGGGTAAAGGTCTTACCACCATCCTCCGATACCTGCATCCGGGCATCCATGAGGTATAGGCGTTCAAACTGGTGGGGTGAAGCGTATAATTCCTGGTAATAATGGGGACCTGTAGCACCTGAAACGGTATTCGACATCTTTTTCCATGTTGCGCCCCGGTCTGCAGACCTGTAAATCCCTCCGGTCCTGCGATCTTCTTCAATGGCAGCATATACAATATCCGGTTGCTGAGGAGAAATGGCCAGGCCAATTTTACCCATATTTGATTCAGGCAAGCCTTCTGACAGCTTTATCCATGATTCACCACCATCAGTACTTTTGTATAGAGCTGTTCCGGGCCCTCCTCCCATGTAGGCCGCTACATTGCGATGACGCTGCCAGGTAGCAGCGTACAACCAATCAGGATTCCGGGGATCGATAACAATATCAGTGACACCTGCCCATTCACTGTCGCCCAGGGTTTTTTTCCAATTTTTACCTCCGTCGGTAGATTTATACAGTCCGCGTTCCCCTCTCTTATTCCATAAAGGTCCCTGTGCCGCGACCCATATTATATCAGAGTTGTCAGGATGTACAATAATTTTGGATATATGCTCGGAGGTTTTCAATCCCATATTTTTCCAATGCAGTCCACCATCTTCGCTCCGATAAATGCCGTCGCCATAACTAACATGCCTTCCTCCAATGTTTTCTCCGGTACCTACCCATACGATATGAGGATTGGCAGGATCAATAGTAACACAACCAATAGAATAGACTTTTTGTTCATCGAAAATGGGCATCCAGGTGGTTCCGGCATTTGTTGTTTTCCAAACGCCACCAGAACCGACTGCGACATACCATAAATTGTCATCCTGTGGATGGATCGCTATGTCTCCAATACGGCCAGACATAAGTGCCGGACCAATGTTCCGCAGCTTTAATCCCATAAAAGTAGAATCTGACATCAGGCTGGTGCTGTTCGTAATAGCGCTATTCCCTCTCCTCTGAGCATAGCCCATAGTACAGATTATAAGCAGTAAGTAACAGGTGAATAAATGAGTTGATTTTTTCATGATTTGGTTCCTTTTTAGTACAGATTACTTTAAATCGTTATTTCTTTTTATCAGGTAAGTTTTTCAATAGAGATGAATCCACCGACCGGACATGCAGATCCCGCTGTGGGAAAGGTATTTCAATGCCGGCTTCTTTAAGTGCATTGGAAACGGCAACGTTTATTTCACTATGGATGACAAACCTGTTTTCAGCCCTTGGAATCCAGAACAAGAGGCGAAAATCAAGGGAACTGTCGCCAAAACCTGTAAATAACGCTAAAGGTGCAGGTTCTTTCAGGATTTCTTTATGTTCGGCTGCAACATCTTGGAGAATGGCAAGCACTTTTTCCGGGTCAGTCCCGTATTTTACACCAACAATGACTTCAACCCTTCGTTTCTGGTCTGTCAGGGTCCAGTTGATCTGTTCCTTGGAGATCAGGTGGCCGTTAGGTACGATCACTTCAGCACCGTCAAATGTATAAATTGTGCTGGCGCGTATCCCAATCTCTTTTACGGTACCCCAGAGTTCACCAACCTCAATGATGTCTCCTTCCTGGATAGGGCGTTCAAAGGCAAGAATGATCCCTGAAACCAGGTTTTTGAAAATATCCTGCAAACCAAAACCAATACCAACACCCAGGGCACCGAGCAGGATGGCAAGTTTA
>JAZGGT010000297.1:0-7470 GCA_036480555.1 Bacteroidales bacterium
TACCAGGGGACTCATCTCCTGCCGGCCGATGCTGGGATCCAGACCCGTCCGTCTTCCTACCCTGGCAGATTTTCTTTCGCCCGGCCCCGATGCCGGGGAGCCGGATCCCGGACCGGCAATATCACAGGCAACCCATGCCGAAGAAGTCCCCCTCCTAAAGGTCACTGACCTTCATACCAGGTATGTATTGAAAAAAAGTTTTTTTGGTAAACCATTACGTAGCCTGGAGGCAGTTGACCATGTCAGTTTTCATGTGTGCCAGGGGGAAACACTCGGACTCATTGGGGAGTCAGGATGTGGAAAATCTACACTAGGCCGTACCCTTATAGGATTGATACGGTCCAGGAAAGGAGAAATACAGTACAGGGGTGAATCTGTTACACAATTGCGAGGAAAGCAATTAAATGAATACCGGCGGAAAGTCCAGTTCATTTTCCAGGATCCTTTTTCCTCCCTCAACCCTACCCTGAAAATAGGTCCCTCAATCATGGAGGTCATGCAGGTGCATGGCATCCATTCCAGCAGGAAGCAAAGACAGGAAGCTGCACTGGGATTGCTAGATGATGTTGGACTCCCAAGCGGATTTTTCAACCGTTACCCTCATGAGTTCTCAGGTGGCCAGCGACAACGGATCGGTTTGGCAAGAGCCCTTGCTGCGGGACCGGAGCTGATCATCTGTGATGAATCAGTATCCTCACTCGACGTTTCTGTACAGGCACAGATATTGAATCTGTTAAACGATCTGAAAGAAAAACTAAAGCTTACTTACTTGTTTATATCTCATGATTTAGCCGTGGTAAAATATATGGCCGACAGGATCATGGTAATGAAAGACGGGATGCTGGTGGAACAGGGTTCATCCAGGGATCTGTTCCTTAATCCTGAAACGGATTACACCAGGGAATTGATCAACTCTATACTGGATTGATCCTCCCTTCCTGTCCCATGCTAAGCCTCAATAACAGGATTTATAATGCCATTGAACGGCTGTCAGGGTCTCTGAAAATCCTCCTCCCAGAGCTCGACATCGGAGGTATTTGCTGCACCGGCTATATCTTCCGGGCAATCAATCACAAGGTTGAAATTCGGTGGTTTCTCAAAAGCGTCAGTCAGCAGAACGCCCCGGGTACTGTCTGAATATACCTTCTGCATAAAGAGGCCGTAAATGGGAAGGGCCATACTTGCTCCCTGACCCAGGCTCATGTTATCAAAATGAATGGACCGGTCATCTCCACCTACCCATACGCCCCCGACAAGATTCGGGGTCAGTCCCATATACCATCCGTCGGAATGATTCTGGGTAGTACCCGTTTTACCTCCCATTTCAGAGGTCAGTTCAAACACGTGGCGGATCCGCCTGGTAGCAGTTCCCCTGTCCACCACTCCCTTCAGCAAGCTTAGCATCAGGTAAGCTGTATTTTCAGATATGGCTTCACTTTGTTTGGGTTGGAATGTAGTCAGCACATTGCCATTCTTGTCCTCTATCCTGGTAACAAAAATGGGCTCAATGTAGACCCCTTTATTGGCATAAGTGCTGTAAGCCCCCACCATCTCATACAGCGAGACATCAGAGGTCCCGAATATGAGTGAATTCACAGGCATGATAAAACTCTTCACCCCCATTTTTTTTATGACATCGTCCACAATGGTCTGGGGGGGAAATTGTTTTATCAGCCAGGCAGATATATTGTTCACCGAGTTTGCCAGTCCCCATTTAAGTGTCACCATCCTTCCTTCATATCGCTTACTACCACTTCTTGGGGTCCAGGTTGAATCCTGATCCATAAAAGTCTGGGGTACATTGGGTACCTTGTAACACGGGGTGTATCCCTCCTGCATGGCAAGGGTGTATAAAAATGGTTTGAAGGTCGATCCTGCCTGTCTTCCTCCCATGGATATGTGGTCGTATTTAAAATACTTGAAATTGGGTCCGCCAACATATGCCCTTACATACCCGGTTTTCGGATCCATGGCCATTATGGCTGCACGGAGGTAATATTTATAATATATGATTGAATCCATAGGGCTTAAGAGAGTATCTCGTTCCCCATGCCAGGTAAAGACGGTCATGTCAATCGCTGTATTGAATACCCGTTTGATGGAATCCATGGAAATCCCGGCATTGCGCAGGTGGCGGTAGCGGTCCGAATTCCGCATCGAACGGTTGATCATGCTCTGTACCTGTTCAGGTTCAACATCTTTGGAATAAGGAGCTGTCCGTGATCTTTCCTTTTCTTTGAAGAATTCATCCTGCAGAAAACCTGAAAGGTGTTCCTGGACCGCTTCTTCGGCAAACTGCTGGTATTTGCTGTCTATGGTGGTATAGATCCTTAGGCCATCCCTGTATATATTATATGGTGATCCGTCCGGTTTCTGATTTTTATTTGCCCAGCCGAAGAGCGGGTTCTCCATCCATTCAATGGAATCTTTCTGGAACTGGCTGTAGAGAAAATAATTTTTGCGCTCCGGGTATTTTTTTCTTATGATCTTATCCAGGTGCTGCCGCAGGTATGTTGCCAGTCCCACATTATGATCCTGCACCCGGTAATCCAATCCTATGGGTACTACCGAGAGTGAATCAAATTCTTCATCCGACAGGAAGTCATATTTCCGCATCTGGCTCAGCACAATGTTTCTTCGGAACAGTGACCGTTCAGGATTTTTTACCGGGCTATAACGGGTGGGAGCTTTTAAAAGACCCACAAGGACAGCGGATTGCTCCACCAAGAGAGAATCGGGTGAAGTATCAAAGAAAACCTTGCTGGCTGATTTGATCCCATAAGTATTGTGACCAAAGGACACTGTATTCAGGTACATCACAATGATCTCGTTCTTGGTATAATTCCGTTCCAGCTTGGCCGCGGTGTTCCACTCCTTGAATTTTGACACACCCAGTTTGAGCGTTCTCCTGAATTTCCAGCGATAATAGGTAGTATCGCGGGGATAGAGGTTTTTGGCCAGTTGCTGGGTGATGGTGCTCCCACCTCCTGTGTTTTGTCTCAGTAAAATGGATCGGACAAACACCCTTGCCGTACCCCTGGCATCAACTCCAGAATGCCTGTGAAACCGGATATCCTCTGTGGCTATCAGGGCATTTACCAGGTTGGTGGACAGTTCATCGAAATTCACATAGGTCCGGTTTTCCAGGTAAAACTTACCCAACAGTACTTCGTCTGCTGAATAAACCTCGGAAGCAAGATTGTTTTTCGGGTTTTCCAGGTCTTCAAACGTCGGGACATATCCCAGCTTACCGCTTGAAAGTAGAATAAAAAGAAGTATCATTACCAGAAAAGGTATTGAAAACAGTGACCAGAAGATGATCAGGTATTTTTTCCAACCCTGCAGATTTGTTGACATGCCGGCCAATTTTGCGACTAAAATAACAATAATTTAAATTAAAATTTTGAAGATAGTTGTCGATTTATTTTACTTTGTGGTGTTTTTAACCAAACGGATGGGCATTTAGATGGAAGAGAATCTGGTTATTGTTGAGTCACCTGCCAAGGCGAAAACCATTGGCAATTTGCTGGGAAAAGGTTTCAGGGTACAGTCGAGTTTTGGTCACATCAGGGACCTTTCAAAAGAAAATTATGGCGTTGATATAGATAATAATTATCTGCCGCAATATATTATCCCTGATGACAAGAAAAAAATAGTGGCAGATTTAAAGGCATCTGCAAAAAAAGCCTCCATTATCTGGCTTGCCTCTGATGAAGACCGGGAAGGAGAAGCCATTGCATGGCACCTTTCAGAAGTCCTCAAACTCGAACCGGAGAAAACCAGAAGGATAGTGTTCCACGAGATCACCAGGAACGCCATCAATGAGGCTATCAAAAATCCGCGGGAAATCAATCAGAACCTGGTCAATGCCCAGCAGGCCCGAAGAATTCTTGACCGCCTGGTGGGATTTGAACTATCCCCCTTGCTCTGGAGAAAGGTTAAACCGTCCCTTTCAGCCGGGCGGGTGCAGTCGGTGGCCGTACGCCTGATCGTCGAACGAGAGAATACAATCGATGAGTTTCAATCCAGTTCTTTTTTCAGGGTTGTAGCCCAATTTGAATTCAAGGATAGTAGTGGTCAAACACATAAGTTCCAGGCAGAGTTGCCTGCAAAGCTGAAGGACCAGGCTTCAGCCAAAGAGTTCCTTGAAAGTTGCCGGGGTGCCGGTTACCACGTGCTGGATGTGACCAGGAAACCTGCAAAAAAATCACCAGCCCCTCCATTCACCACTTCCACCCTCCAGCAGGAGGCCAGCAGGAAACTTGGATTTTCGGTTGCCCAGACCATGAGTGTGGCCCAGCGTTTATATGAAAGCGGGAAAATCACATACATGAGGACGGATTCCGTAAACTTGTCCAAATCAGCACTTGCCGGAGCACGTGATGTAATTGAAAAGGAATATGGGAAGGAGTATTCCCGTACCAGGAATTTCTCCACCAAGAGTAAGGGTGCCCAGGAAGCACATGAAGCCATCCGCCCGACCTACCCCGAACAGAAAACCATTGAGGGCAAAAGGCAGGAACAACGATTGTACGAATTGATCTGGAAAAGGACCATTGCTTCGCAGATGAGTGAGGCACAACTGGAGAGGACCACTGCCAGGATAGGTATCTCCACTCGTTCTGATTACCTGGCAGCCACCGGGGAAGTCATCCGATTCGACGGTTTCCTTAAAGTCTATATGGAATCAAGCGATGAAGAAGCAGATGAGCAACCAAGGGGATTGTTGCCTCCCATCAAGGAAAAGGACCCCTTACATCTGATTCAGATGGAAGCCACAGAACGATTTACCCAATCTCCTGCCAGGTATACAGAGGCAAGTTTGGTGAAAAAACTGGAAGAACTTGGTATTGGACGTCCCTCGACTTATGCACCAACCATATCCACCATTCAGAACCGTGGCTATGTAGAAAAGGGTGACAGGACCGGGAGTGAAAGGAATTATATGGTATTGACCCTTGCAGATGACCAGCTCAGAGATGAGCGCAAATCTGAAGTTATCGGTAAGGAGAAATCCAAGTTATTCCCGACGGATATCGGCGGACTTGTAAACGATTTCCTGGTAGATTATTTCAGTAATATCCTCGATTATAATTTCACTGCCAACATAGAAAAGGAATTCGATAAAATCGCGGATGGTGAGATGGAATGGACTCAGATGATAAGCAGCTTTTATCCCGGATTCCATGAACAGGTGGTCCAGACCACCCAGAACAGTAAGAAACCAACCGGGGAAAGGATCCTGGGCAAAGACCCGGAATCAGGCCGGCAGGTGAGTGTCAGGGTGGGCAGGTTCGGTCCCATGGTACAGATCGGTGAGGCAAGCGAGGAAGAGAAGCCACGTTTTGCAGGCTTGTTGAAGAACCAGAGTATTAAAACCATCAGCCTTGAAGAGGCCCTTTCACTATTCAAACTGCCACGTGTCATCGGTCAGTTCGAAGACGTAGAAGTAACGATTGGGGTAGGAAAATTCGGACCATATGCACGGCATTCAAACAAGTTCTACTCCCTCGGGGAAAGTGATGATCCTTTCAGTATCACCCTTGATAGGGCCATTGAGCTTATCCACCAAAAAAGGGAACAGGACAAGAATAAAATCATCCGGAAGTTTGATGAGAATCCGGGCCTGCAGATACTCAACGGAAGGTGGGGACCCTACATCAAGCTGGATAAAGAAAACTTCAGGATCCCTAAAAACAAGAAAGCGGAGGAATTAAGCTTTGAAGAATGCCTCCGGATTATAGAAAAAGCAAGAGAAGCTAAAAAGAAAAAGACCTAAATCCATCATGGCGAATGAACCTAAATGATTATTTTGATCCCGTCAGCCTTGAAAGCCCCATCAATGAACATCTGTCGGATAAGGCAGTCTTCTGTCGCAACATACATATACATACCCCTGATTCACCCATTGCCCGGCTGGAGGAATTTGGACTGGCATTGATGGGGGTCCCGGAAGACCGTGGCGCAAATCTGTCGGGTTCGGCCATGGCACCGGATTTGATACGCCACCAGCTGTACCAGCTGTTCAGGGTAAATCCTTCCCTGAAGATCATCGACCTTGGAAACCTGAAAACTGGTAACACCAAACAGGATACCTATTTTGCCCTCCGGGATGTTATTCTCGAAATGTCTTCATACAAACTGATCACAATTTGTATGGGAGGCAGCCAGGATCTTACTTATGGTATCTACCTTGCCTACGAGAAGATGGAAAGGAAATTTTCTTTTGCTACCGTTGACTCCAGGCTGGATATGGGTGTTATTGCCGATGAGATCAAACCTGAATCCTATCTGATACCAATTCTTTCAAGGAAAAAAGAGCTTTTGTTTTCATATACCAATATCGGGCATCAGACCTATTTCGTTGATCATGGCGACCTGGATTTCCTCCGAGATAATTTCCATAATTCAATTCGCCTGGGAGAATTCCGGCAGGATCCTGGAAAAGTAGAACCCTATTTGAGGGATGCGGCATTTTTAAGCCTTGATATGAACGCCATCCGCCAGGCAGATTCACCTGGCTGTATCAAACCTTCCCCCAATGGATTCACCGGTGAGGAAATCTGTCAAATCAGCCGTTTCGCTGGATTGAGCAATAGCATGAAGACTTTCGGAGTTTTTAACATCCTTCCGGTGGCCGACCTTGGGGAACAATCCACCCATCTTGCCGCTCAGCTTTTATGGTATTTCATGGATGGTGTCTCACAGCGGATTGAAGAGAATCCACATGCTTCCCCCAATTCATTTAAGAAGTTCATCGTTAGCCTGAATGATATGGACCATGACATCATCTTTTATAAAAGCCTGGAAACTGACAGATGGTGGTTTGAAGTCCCGGTACTACAGAAAAGCAGAAGCAGGCATGTATTGATATCATGTTCACATGATGATTATCAGCGGGCATGCAACCATGAAATTCCAGACCGCTGGTTGAATGCATTCCAGAAACTGAATTGATGATTCGCACCCCGGCCACTTTATTTTAATCCTAATTCGGACAATATTTTAGCCTGATCACCGTAACCTTATTTAGAAAATGAGGTATAAAAGCTTGTCAAACCCCTGTAGTTATTAACAGTTTTTTGTTAATACGGTTTGTTTGAAAGCAATATTTTTACTTACTTTACCTAATCTCAAAGAGCGTAAAAAAACGTTATAACGCTCTGGTTTTCAAACAGATATGAAAAAAGGATTTGGCATATTATTAATGAGTTTGTTGACCATGATTTTGTACTCACAACAGGACCCTCAATTTAGCCAGTACATGTTTAACATTGCGGCCTTTAACCCAGGTTATACAGGCAGTCATGATAAAATTTGTATCTCCGGTATGAACAGGCAGCAATGGGTTGGATTTGATGGCGCCCCATCATATTCCTTCTTTAATGCCAATGCTGCGATTAAGCCATTTGGGTTCAGCAGTGGAGTGGGTCTGTCCATACTCAGCGATAACCTCGCATTTAATAAAGA
>JAZGGT010000298.1:0-3506 GCA_036480555.1 Bacteroidales bacterium
ACCAGGTACGCATAACAGACTCGCTGAATTGCTCGAGGGACTCGACTTTTACACTTAATGAGCCGGCGCAGCTGGAGGTTAACTGGACACCTGTTGATTACAACGGAGTGAACGTGAGATGTTTCAATGGAAATGATGGAGAGATAGCATCAACAATCGTTACAGGGGGAATAGAAAGCCTGCCATATACCTATTATTGGACACGCACTGAAAATCCAGGATGGAACAGTATCCAACAGCAGCCTTCGGGACTTGTCGCTGATCATTATATACTGCAGGTCACTGACGCTAACGGATGCCAGGATAGCTTAAATGGTGATGTGACCCAACCTGATTCATTAATCATTGGCAGTATATTCACAACCAGGCCAACCTGTAACGGAGCTTCAAACGGCTCTGTGTGGATTGATGATATTACAGGAGGTACCCAACCTTATATTTACCTGTGGACACCGGGTGGCCATACCGAACGAATTTATTCAGGGTTACCTCAGGGATATTATGATGTACTATTGACTGATCTCAACGGATGTACGGCTATCAGGGATACCATTATTGGTGAACCGGAACAACTAATTGTGTCTATCGATACCATTTCAGTTGATTTGTACAATGGACAGATGATTAAATGTTTTGGTGATGAGAATGCCATTCTCGGATCGATAATGAACGGAGGGACCAGGCCATATAACTTTAAATGGTTTTACTATGATGAAGCCTGGAGCTTGTTCAGTTCTGACAGTGTGGTATATAACCGTCCGATCGGAAGACACAGGGTAATTATGACTGATATGAATGATTGTGTGGATACTACTGAGATTTTGATTACACAACCGGATCCGCTGACCTCACAGTCATTCGTTGATGCGGTGAAGTGTTATGGGGATAGCACCGGCCGGATCGATCTGCATATGGCAGGGGGAACACCGGGCTACAGGTATTGGTGGACCAACGGAGATACCGTACCACAAATCTCAATCCTCAAATCAGGTGAATACTATTTAGTATCACAGGATCTGAATTATTGTACCTATGATACCACCTTATTTGTTCCTCAGCCCGATTCACTCAAGGCCAACCTGACCTTTGGTAATCCCAGTTGTCCGGATGATTATGACGGTTGGGCGAAGGTGGAACCGGAAGGAGGTACTGAAAATTATACGTTATTGTGGGCCGGACCAGGAAATGGAGCGGGCAGTACCAGTCCCATTCTGGTCGACCTGGGTCCCGGTGTCTACAGGGTCCAGATCCAGGATGCCAATTACTGTGAAATGGTAGATACAGCCATTTTGATCTCAGATGCAATGACCTGCCTGAACATTCCTACAGCATTTACCCCGAATGCTGATGGATACAATGATGATTGGGTGATTAAAGGTATGGAATATTACCCGGGAGCTACGATACAGATCTTTAACCGCTGGGGACAGCAGATCTTCTATTCAGAAAATTATATGGATCAGCGCTTCGATGGCACCTACAGGGGAATAAAATTGCCGGTTGATTCATATCATTTTATCATTGAGCTGCAGAATGGGAGTCCGCCGATAACAGGAAACGTTACCATCTTGAAATAACCTTTTAAATAGCAACTGCGTAGAAAACCTTACCACTTAGAAGATGTCAAAGTCCACGATCTGGGTCATATTATTCATGTTTCTCCCGCTGGCAGTCAGGGCACAGCAGATGCCCCTTTACAGCCAGTATGTCATGAATGCCTTTATGATCAATCCGGCCATCGCCGGCAGTGACGGATATACATCTTTTAACCTTACAGCCAGACAGCAATGGGTGGGATTCAAGGATGCCCCGGCAACCCAATCCTTCAGTGCCCAGACAAGGATCCTCAGGAAAAGTTATGTGATCAAGAAGCGGTCAATCAGCAGCAGGACTCTTAAACCCAGCAGTAAAGGCCGGGTGGGACTTGGGGGCTTTCTTTATAATGACAGAAATGGGGCGATTGACCGGACCGGACTGCAGTTTGCATATGCCTATCATATTTTTGCAGGGGAAACCCAGCTTTCATTTGGCCTTTCAGCGGGGATCTTCCAGTTCAGGGTCCGGGAAGACCTAATTACATTTGCAGACCCTAATGAACCTATCATGGGTTCCCTGAATAAGGTGATCTATGTTCCGGACGCCAATCTTGGGTTTTATATGCTGAATGGCAGGTATTTTGGAGGCATATCCGTTAACCAGCTGTTCCAGTCATACCTGAAAATTGGGAACAGAATGCTCGAGGAGTACAAAATGATCCGTCATTATTATGTGCTGGGAGGATACCGATTTAGTCTGCCTTCTGATTTTGATATTGAACCTTCCGGTTTGTTTAAGGCCACGGAGAAAAAGGCTTTCCAGTTGGATATCGGTGCCAGGTTATATTTCCGTGAAGATTACTGGGCCGGGATCATGTACCGCACAAGTGGAGACATTATTTTCCTTGCCGGCATCCGTTATAACCAGTTCTATTTTGGCTATGCCTTCGATTATTCAACATCAAACATCCAGAGGTACAGCTATGGTTCACATGAAATTGTACTTGCACTGAAACTGGGAGATAATGCCAGGAGATACCGCTGGTTACAACGTTATTGATCTTTTTCGGATCTCATCCGGCTACGAACTTCCCATCCAATCGCACCAAGCATCAGAATTAACAAAAGGTATGAACTTGTTGCTGCTATCTTTTTCCCGGCAAAATAAGATCTTGGTTCAAAACGGAATTCAATGATATGTTCACCTGCCGGCAGAACCATTCCCCTTAATATATAATTGACCCTGAAATGGGGAACTTCCTCACCGTCAACAAAAGACTTCCATCCCTTATCATAATAGATGTCGGAGAAAACGACAAGCTGCTCTGTACTCGCCCGGTAATTATATGATAGCCGGTTGGGATGGTAGCTTGCAAGTGTAATATCTGCCGCAGAATCTATGGCAAAGGTTTTTCCTGATACATACGATTCAAAGCGTTTGTCTATGATAGCTTCAGCAGAAGGATTAAAACCATTCAGGGCATCGATCTCTTCATTGGCATTTTCAACGATACGGAAGGAATTTACAAGCCATGCATTTCCCAGGGCCCCTGAATTCATCTGTACCCTGGGTTCACCTTCCTGTTGCGAGACAATAAAATACTTCGTGTTGAGCATATTCAGTACTTCCATATTGTTCCTTGCAATGTGGTAGCTGATAATTTCCTGGTAGCGCTGCATCTTCGCGCCATGGTATCCTCCGAGGGTTTTATGAAAATAGGCTGCCCTTGCACTGTTGAAAGGATCACCTGAGACGTCAAATACCCGGTAATACAGATCAGGATCCGCAAGTATTTGCTGATCGGCAGCCGTGGGCTGGAAACCTTCCCGGTGGGCTCTTTTCGGACCGAAATTGTCATTGTTCAGGTAACGCCTGTCCACTGGCCACATATCAGCCAGTACAAGCACGGCAAGGGCAATGAAGAAAACATTCACCTTGATCTTTTTCAGATATAATGCATAGATCAATCC
>JAZGGT010000299.1:0-3553 GCA_036480555.1 Bacteroidales bacterium
CAGGCAAGACATCAATCTTCCGAAATGATCATCACATGAACTTACTGCTGCCAGATAGGATTTGAACCTTTGCTGGTATCTTTCATCCGGTTCAATATTTGGCCTGTCCGGCAGATCCCGTCCAGCATATAATTCCATATATTGTTCAGGTGCTACATACGGATTGTGTGGAGGGTTCCAGGACATAAAAAGGGCAAAGGGTATATTATCGGGACAATTCTCAATAAAATCAATGGCCATATCTGTTTCATGTGCCACGGACCATTGATCAAGATCGATCCGTTCTGGGGAGTCCTTCCAGTAATTCGGATCGAAATGTTTGCCATTGCAGTTATAGGCATACCAGAAATCAAAACCATGTCTGCGGGGTCCGGGCGGGGTCCAGCCATCCCATGCATCTGTGGCACCATCTTCAGGATTTCCAGACCTATTAAGGGAAGGAATTTCAAGATGCCATTTACCGATATATCCAGTGGAATATCCGTTGGCCTTCAAAATATCTCCAATACACTTCTCATGCTCATTCATTTCAAGGTTTGTCCCTGGCATACAATTAGAAGTCATCCCGGTGGACAATGGAAACCTGCCTGTCATCAGCATGGCCCTGAAAGGTGAGCAGATCGGGCAGGTGCTGACTGCATTGGTGAACGCAAGCCCTTCTTCTGCTAATCTATCCAGGTTTGGCGTAAGTACAGGGTCTTCGTTCATAAATCCAAGTGCCTGTTTTCTGTATTGATCCGCAAAGATAAAAAGAAGGTTGGGTTTATCTGATGCTGGGTTTTCATTCGTACATCCTATTGATATAAAAATCAATGATAAGCAAAACAGTGTACGATATGTTGTTCGCATCATTTCGTATTATATCTCCGCGGTTATTTGTATCTCAGAGGAGGCAAGTCCCTCTGTTTCTGCTTTCAAAGTGATGGTGCCTTCTTCCCGGTCCGACCTGATAATGACCAGGCATCTTCCCTGGTAGGCCTTGCGTCTGGGCTGCTGGAAGCTTTCCACGCTCATGGGATTAGAACTGGCGACCGCAACAATGGATCCGGGTCCTTCAATGGAAAAATTAATCAGGTCACCGGCCTTTGGATGCCGGGTGCCTTGCTGGTCAAGCAACTCCACCATCACGTAACTTAGATCCTGTCCGTTTGCCTGGATCCTTTGCCGGTCGGCTGACAGCTGAAGAGCCTCCACTTTACCTGCGGTATTCAGTTTACACGATCCCTTATTTTCTGTTCCGTTGTATCCAATTGCTTTCAATTCTCCCGCCTGGTATGGGACCTGATATTTTGCGATCCACTGGTTTTCCCTGTTCGTCTTCTTTCTTCCCTGTGACTGACCGTCAAGGAATAATTCAACCTCCGGGTACATACAGTAAACAGTCACTTCCATCATTTCCGCCTCATGCCCGTCCCAGTTCCAGTCCGCAACCAGGTCATGCCAGTTCCACTTGCTCCAGTCTTCAAGTCCGGGGATCATTTCAAAAGAAGGTTCGGGGGGTGTAACAAATATAGATACGGGGTGCCCGTCTTCATGTTGCCAGAGAACATCCCGGTAATAGGACTGGGGACGTTTCATCCCGCAAATATCAATATCCCCGCAGAAAGCATGATTCCAGGGATAAAAATTATCCCTGTGAAGGTATCCCAGCCAGCCAATGCTTGCTTCCCCCAGGTAATCAAAGCCGGTCCACACAAAATCCCCGAACACATACGGGAGGTCGAGAACTGCCATCCAGCTCCCATAAGCTGTCAGGGGAAAAGATTCGGAGCAATAGATAATTCTGTCCGCTACCCTGGCATGATTCTGCTGGTAAATACTCTCCTGCCAGTGATCACCTCCAACTGCATAATTATATCCTGCAAGATCCAGGGTGGCAAAAAATGGATCCTTGTCGGGATTGAGACCGTTCACTGCCGATGTTACGGGCCTGGTATCATCGAGTTTTTTTACATAATCCACCATCATCTTAGAAGTTTCGACGCCCAGGGATTCTCCTCTTTCTGGTATTTCATTTCCGATGCTCCACATGATTACCGAAGGATGGTTCCTGTCACGCAACACCATGGATTCAATATCCCTTTTCCACCATTCCTTGAAATACAGATGGTAGTCCATGGGATTCTTTTGCCGGTTCCACATATCGAATGATTCGTCGATCACCAGGATCCCGAGCCGGTCACAGGCATCCAGGAAGGCCGATGAAGGTGGATTGTGGGCGCATCTGATCGCGTTGAACCCGCTGGCTTTCATAAGCTCTACCCTGCGTTCTTCAGCCCTGTCAAAGGCTGCTGATCCAAGGGGACCGTTGTCATGGTGCATGCATCCCCCTTTCATCAGTACATTTTTCCCATTGAGGAAGAAACCATCTGATGTGTACTCAATGGACCTGATGCCAAAATTGTTCTCCACCTTGTCTATGATATCGGAGCCGGATATTATTTCCGTAATGGCCGTATATAGGATGGGGGATTCAGGAGACCACAGACCCGGAGTAGCTATGTCAATCTCCTGTATCACTTCAATGCTGTTTTCCGGCCCTGCTGATTGCGGAACATGGCTAATGGCTACTTCATTGCCTTCCTGGTCAATAATCCTGGTGCTTATCTCCAGTTCTGCAGCCTCACCCGATTCGTTTTTAACCGTGTTGGAAACAATCAGCTTTGCAGTTTCTTCACTTACTTCCGGTGTGGTAATTGCAGTACCCCACCTGGTCACATGCACAGGTCCGGTTACCCCGATCCATACATGGCGGTAGATCCCTGATCCGGAATACCACCTGCTGTTTTCACCTTCATTTTTGACCTCAACGGCGATTACATTTTCTTCTCCATAATTTAACAGGTCCGATATATCATATCCAAATGCCGTATATCCGTAAGGATGGTTCCCAAGATGATCTCCATTGAGCCAGACATCTGCATTCATGTATACGCCATCAAACAAAATGTTTATTTTCCTTGATTTCATTCCTTCTGGCACAAAAAATGATTTCCGGTACCAGGCTGTTCCAGAGGTCAGATAACCGGCATCTATTCCTCCGATAACCGTTGAATCAAACGGTGAACCGGTACCGGGAATGTCCTCAACGCTGTAATCATGCGGGAGGTCGATGCCCCTCCAGGATGCATCGTTAAAATCCTTGGCCCCTGCTCCATCAATATCACCACGATGGAATTTCCAGCCGAAATTAAACAGGATCTCTGCACGCGGTCCGGGAATATCACCGGTTAATTCACCGGGTCTTTCCGGGGAACATGCGCAGACTAAAAAAGTTATCATTAAAATAATTGGCATGTGAATGATACTTTTGGAAGCTTTCATGGTAGTATGGTTTTTATTTGATTTAGACTTTGAGTTATGGAGAGCACTTCTGCTGATTCATGCTCATTCAGCCTGTCAAGCAATTCATCCAGGAATACCGAACTTACCGGTCCCCATCCCTCCTTGTCCAGTCCATGGGTATTGTAAATAAACCATCCTGAAGGCCCATTAAGGAATTCATTGATCTTCTCTTCGAGATGCTCATCAATATTCTCCGGTCCGTGAGATA
>JAZGGT010000300.1:0-2534 GCA_036480555.1 Bacteroidales bacterium
GACTGGACTGGTCAATTGGTCGGAATGGCCTTTACCTGGAGGCTGACCTTGAAGACCTTGATCATTATGTTAAGGATGGCAGAATCTTCAACTGTGCAGGGGAGGGCAAATGTGCCTATACAACCCGTGATGAACTTGCCAGGGCATACCTGGAAATGATCACCAGGGATGAATTAAACGGATCTGTCTATAACCTGGTCGGGGAGGCCCTCACACAACAAGAACTTGTAGATGCCATTAACCTGGTCTATGGATCTGATCTGAAGTATAAATCCATGAGTGTTGAAGAGTACCGAAGGGACAGGACAGCGGCCCATGGGGCTGTATTTGGGACCATTATCTCCGGGATCTATGAAGGCATACGCAACGGCGCTTTTGAAATTGATTCTGATTACCGCTCGGTTACCGGACGGGAGCATATTTCAGCAGCTGAATATATCAAGGGGTATAAATTAAACCATTGATCATTTTTTAAGTCAAAGATTTTTGATTCTGCGTATATTTACGTGCTTTTTTAGAAAGATATGAGAAAAATTGACAAAAGGATCGTAGTTATTGCGGCCTTTATTTTTATAGTGGGAATGGCCTACGGACTGATGAAGTTCCTTGCTGCCCAGAAGGAAGATATGCAGCGGCGTCCACCTGTGGCGGCCAAAAGATTCGTAAAAGCGGAACCCGTCAAATATGTGACCATACTATCACCGGTGTCTGCTGACGGCAGGCTTACCTCCACTGCCGAGGTGGATATTGTGGCCGAAGCTTCAGGGAGGTTGCAACAGGGTGAAATCGCACTTAAAAAAGGGACCAAATTCTCACAGGGAGATATCCTCTTTGTTGTTTATCCCGATGAAGCCGAACTGGCACTAAAAGCAAGCAAAAGTCAGTTCCTGAATACCCTGGCAAACCTGCTGCCGGATATCAGGATTGATTTTCCTGAACAAGAAGAAGGGTATATGGAATTTTTCTCATCGATCAGCCTGGATCATCCCCTTCCACCTTTTCCCGAGGTGGAAAATGAAAAGCTCAAGATCTTCCTCACCAGCCGCAATGTTTTAAGCCAGTATTATATCATCCGGAAAGATGAATTGCAGCTCAGCAGACGGACGACCATTGCTCCCTTTGAAGGTACTTTTACAGAGGTAAACCTGGAGGTTGGATCTTATACCAACACCGGGGGCAGGGTGGCGAAGGCCATTCGGACAGACGAACTGGAGTTGGAAGTCCCGGTAAAACGATTCGATGCAGCCTGGATCAAAATAGGTGACCCGGTGACCGTGGAGTCAGACAGAAGGGGATTGTCCTGGAAAGGGAAAGTGATCAGGAAGAGCCCGTTTGTAGATCCGAATACACAGTCCCAGGCCATATTCATAAAGATACAGAACCATAGAAATCCGAACCTGCTGTCCGGTGAATACCTGACTGCAGAATTTCCCGGTCATCCCATTAAGGATGCCATGGAAGTACCGCGTAACGTAGTCTTCAATACCAACGAAGTGTTTGTGATCGTGGATAACCGCCTGGAGAAAAGGGTGGCAAATGTGATCAAAGAGAACGAAAAGACCCTCGTTTTCAATGGGCTTGAAGAAGGCGAGGTACTGGTCATGCAACCCCTTATTAATGTGTTGGAAGGTACGCTGGTTGAAATGCTGGGGAATGATCAAGGCCGGACTGCAGCTGGCGAGATGGGGGACAAGGCTGCCCGGATAAAACCAGGAGAAGGTCCTGACGGAAAAACTGAGGGAGCTAGCGGAAAGAAGAAAGAAAATGCCGCCAGGAAAAAGCCCGCAGAGCAGGGTGAAAAAGCCGCGGAAAAGAAGAAAAGAACTGAACAGGGACAGCCTGAATAATCCTAAGATCTGCGGAAATGAGGAAACTAGTTGAAAAATTCGTACAATATCCCATATATGCAAACCTGGCCATACTTACCGTAATTCTTGCTGGCGCTTTTGCATATTCTTCCATGAAAAAATCTTTTTTCCCGGAAACTGAGAGCCGTTATATCAGCATCTCTGTTTATTATCCGGGTGCCTCACCTGTAGAAATGGAGGAAGGGGTTACCTCCCGGATTGAAGAAGCTATAAGGGGATTAATTGGCATCAAAGAGATCAGCTCAACATCTGTAGAGAACCGCTCCAGCGTCTCTATTGAAACAACTGGTGAATACGATATTGATGAAGTCTTGATCGAAGTAAAAAATGCGGTGGATGGCATTTCTGCCCTTCCTTCAGCAGCGGAAAGACCAATTGTTTCGAAGCGAAGATCCCGTTCACCTGGTGTACGCATGAGCCTGACACCTGTAGAAGGTGCCGATGTAAACCTGATGACCCTGAAGGATTATGCTCAACGGATCGAAGAGGACTTCTACAACTCAGGGGTGATGAGCCAGATATCATTGTCAGGATACCCCCAACCGGAAATATCCGTCGAATGTAAAGAGGAAGTGTTGCTTCGGTACAATATCACCTTTGATGATATCTCCCAAGCTATCCAGAGAAATAACCAGGATGTTTCGGGTGGACAGATTAAATCAGAAG
>JAZGGT010000301.1:0-2451 GCA_036480555.1 Bacteroidales bacterium
CGGGAAGGGCCCCGACCCAGTTCCAGCACCGGGTATTATATGAATACCGGTCCGCAGCAGGAGTCCCGTCAATCAATTCGACTTCTTTCGGAAGTACATCTTCGTAGGTGATGATCTTCCCGGCCTCGACATTGTAGCAATAAAGATTGCCCAGATCATATTCATATTGCCATTCCCTTTTCCACAGAGAAAACCAGCAATTGCCATGGTTATCCACATAAAACCAGGGAACGCCGGCTGTCTGCCCGTAGGTGAGCTGGCCAAGGTCTTTCTTTTCACCAGAAGCAATGTCAACACTGAACAAATGGGCGCCGTCATTTTTAATGAGTTCCTCATGAAAGGGAGCCACAAACACATAGAGTACTTTCCGTTCAGGATCCACCTGTATGGCAGAATAAATGGAGTAACGCGGTTTCACAATGCCAAAGTCGCGGAACCGGCCGGTGGCCATTTCATAACCCAGAACATGTGCCCCGGGATACACTTCTATTCCTTCAGGCCAGTAATTGGAAAGGTGGGTGGTAAAGTAAAGCCAGCCGTCTAATTCAATTATGGGACTGTGAATTTTGCCCTGTTGGGACCCGCTATACTCCTCTCCGCAGATTACTGTCATATCTTCTGCAATCACGGTATGTTCTTTTGTCTCCGGATTATACATATGGAACCCGGCCCCGTGTCCCCTGGAATGAGTTGAAGTTCCAAAATAACAATTCCCGTCTGAGGCAACCCCAATACCCTGCCACTGGCCATCCCACTCCTTGCATATCTTATTCATGGAATAGGAGGTAACATCGCAAATTTTTCCCTCATGTTTAGTGGTCCCGGGTTTCTGGGCATTTACACAGGGAGGAAGGGAAAATAGAATAACTGCGCTGGCCAATGCGATAATGATCATTTCTTTTCTGATGGATTTCATAGTTTCTCCTTTGGATTGGTTTAGGTAATTATGCTTATCTTGAAATAGAAAACGAATCTTCAATATATTAAAAAAATCATTCTCTTCAGCAGATATTGCTTTCACTCTTTGTATAATAGCATATGAAGCGCAGGAAGTTTATGGAACAGTGTGGGTTTTTGGGCGCAGGTGTGTTCACCTCAACAATGCTGAATGCTACCCGGTCATCTTTCAGTAATACCCAGACAGGCGCTGAACTTATCAGCGATGTCATTATTACAGGAGGGGGCCTGGGCGGATGTGCGGCCGCGCTGGCGGCCTGCCGGCTTGGCGCATCTGTTATTTTGACTGAACCAACGGATTGGCTCGGGGGGCAGGTATCCCAGCAGGCAGTGCCGCCTGATGAACATCAATGGATTGAAGACTCTGGGCGATCAGCAAGCTATGCGAAGTACCGTACACTGATCCGGGAATACTATAAGAAAAATTACGCCCTGACGAAAACTGCTATGGAAACAGCATACCTGAATCCCGGAAATGGTTCTGTCTCCCGGATCTGCCATGAGCCGGTTGTTTCTGTGGCTGTTCTTCAGGCTATGCTTGAACCGGCAATGGCAAAAGGTCAACTGAGGATATTGCTCAATACACAACCTGTTGAGGCCTCTGTAAGGAATGATAAAATAGATACAGTAAGTTGCCTGAACGGGAACACAGGAGATGTAATTATCCTGCACGGAAAATATTTTATTGACGCCAGCGAGGAGGGTGATCTGCTGGCCCTCTCGGGAACGGAATATTCTATTGGGACTGAATCCAGGAAGCAGACCGGGGAGCCTCATGCGCCGGAGGAGGCTGATCCGGCAAATATCCAGGCGCTGACCCATTGCTTTGCCATTGATCACCTGGAAGGGGAGGATCATACCATTGACCGTCCTGCTATGTATGATTTCTGGAAGAATTATGTACCACCATTGGAGCCCGCCTGGCCCGGCACTATCCTTTCACTGGATTACTCTTATCCGCGAACCCTGATACCGAAGACCCTGTCCTTTATTCCCCCCGGTAAAACTACTCCTGCTCCGGCAACAAAGTCTTTGAATCTCTGGCTTTACAGGCGAATGATAGACCGCAGCAATTTTGTCAGCGGGACCTATCACAGTGATATTACGCTTATCAATTGGCCCCAGAATGATTACTTGAATGGAAATATTACAGACGTTACCGCAGAGATCCGCAAGCAGAATCTTTATGAAGCGAAACAACTCAGCCTCTCACTTTTGTACTGGCTTCAGACAGAGGCACCCCGTCCGGACGGGAAACAAGGCTGGAAGGGATTGCGGCTGCGAAAGGATATCATGGGCACCGGAGATGGTCTGGCAAAATTCCCTTATATCCGGGAGTCACGCAGAATCCTGGCTGAATATACCATCAGGGAGCAGGATATTACCCTGGAAGCGCGGCAAAAAGTAGCAGGGGATTCGGGTAAAAGACTTCTGGCAAAACCATTCCATGATTCGGTGGGAATTGGATATTATCATCTCGACTTGCATCCCAGT
>JAZGGT010000302.1:0-8362 GCA_036480555.1 Bacteroidales bacterium
ATATGATTTCAGGGGAGGTGATGTTCAACGAAGCTACTTATGAGTTGAATATCGTTAATATCGAACAGGTGTATATTTCCTCACCCGACACTATAGATGTAAATGAGACCATAGCACTTGACGGGAACAGGACCAGCCTGGATAATTTCCAGATCGACCGGTTCTACTGGGACATGGGGGATCTGACCTGGGTTTCTGATTCAACGGTTACACATACCTGGCATAAGCCCGGCAACTATAAAGTCCGCCTCGGTGTTACCAGCATTGCTAATACGCCCGAAGAGGTTCAAAAGGCCTGTTCGTTCAAGGAAATTGTGGTGATTCCGAGGGAGGGAAGCATAACGGCTGTCAGACAGGAGAATTAATGCCACAAATCCCACGGGTCAATCCATTTTATGAAATGTCTCAAACTTTTTCTTTTGCATTCCGTAAATAAACCTGATCCGCTTATTCTAAGTGTTGATAAATCAATGAGTGATCATTATCATCATTGACTATTTTAGTATGGAATATATAATTTGCACGGATTTTGCTCGTTGATATCAGAGGCTGATAACTAATGGACATTTTAACAAGAAATATTATCCTTTTACTGCTGGTCAGTTTTGCCCATAATACAGCTGCACAGCCTGTACCTGCCGGTGATGAAAACATCCCTTACCTGATGACCTTCGGGAACAGGGCAGAAACATCCTGGGGAGATGATGATTTCAGCCTGACTTTCTTTTTCAGGATACCGAAGGAATATACAGATCCCGTTTATATACGGATCTGGGACCCGGATTGTGGAGGAAATCATGATGAGGTCAATGGTGTTTTTGATACCCAGACAACTTTTGAGATTTTCGGTGGAGAAGATTGCTGGGAGCCGGATGATGCCAAAGGCATTAATCCCGTTGGCAATTATAAAAGCGGCAACCTGCTGGCATTTAAATCTTTTGGCAATGATTCCAGGTATGATGACAGCTGGTATACATTCGGGCCCTTCAATCCGACAGAAGGCGAGTTTGTGGATCTGTGGCAGGAGTATGTTTTTAAGATCATCGTGGAAGGAGTGGAAGGAGATGACGGGAATATGTACAGGTTCTACCTTACCACTGATCCCGAAAAAAACCGGGATGTGGAAGGAGGGAATGCATTTGCCTATGAATATTCATTCAGAATGCATAATAATCCCAATGAGGTTTCCCATATCTATCCGTTCGTGGATGACCGGGCCATATCTGTAAAACAGGGGAATTTTGACTGGGACAATGACGGCCTGATCAGGATCGTCTCATATGCACGCAGGGGACAGATCAGTTCAGTTTCTGGTGAAGACCACTGGAGCGAAGATGAATTTGCCGTGCTGGAAGGGGAGGCCACAAAATCACTGGACCTGCAATTCCACAAGAAAAAATCCCCTGCCGTGCGTAACAATAATGTGGTTATTACAGTACAAAACCAATATGGTGAGTATATGCCCTTTTTCGTAATTCCCATCGGCGGGGTTCCGAAGTATAAGTATTCCATCGGCGTTACATCACAGAAAAGGTAATCAAATTAGCAGCTAACCCGGATTCAATATGAAGCAAGTATCCGTCCTCCTGAGCTTCACCCTCTACCTATTTGTAACGACTTTTTCCCTGCATGCACAGAATTATAAATTCAGGCAGTACGGGGTTGAGGACGGTATTTGCCATCCATTTGTATATACGGTAATCCAGGATGAGAAGGGATACATCTGGCTGGGTACAGGAGAGGGCTTGTGCAGGTACAATGGTTTTGAATTTGACGGGGATTTTGAGGCAGATTCCCTCCCGGATGCCTTAGTCAAAAAAAGTTACCGGGATTCAGAAGGCAACCTGTGGTTTGGCCATAATGATGGTTCCATAACTTTGTATGACGGCACAAAGTTCCTGGTAATGGATACGGGAGACAGGATCAACAGCACCATCAATGATATTACGGAAGATCCGGACGGGCGTATTGTGTTTGCTACCCAGAACCAGGGACTGATAATCATTGGGGAAGATCATGGTGTGGAGATTATCCAGGAACCATTCAACCGGAAGCTGATCTCTTCCATCAGTTTTACGCCGGCAGGTGAATTACTCGTCGGGGCCTTTGACGGAATGCATCTCTATGGCTATGATTTTACCGCTGATACCATCACTTACCAGTCAAAAATTTCAGCCGCCCCCAATACCCAGATCACGGACATAGTCTATGATGGTCAGGGAGGTCTTTTTTGGATAGGATCACAGGATGAAGGGCTTCATGCTTTGAAACTTGATGAAAACGATGCCGCTTCTTCAACTGTTGAAAAGATCGGGAATGATAACATATTAAAATATACATCCATCATGTCCATTACGGTCGACAGGGATGGATACCTCTGGCTCAGCACCCGCGGTGAAGGCGTGTACAAACTGGCAGTCAGGGTGGATGACATGACCATCACGGAGTTTGTCAATTTCAGCGAACACAACGGATTGGGTTCCAGATATACTACGGAGGTTTTCCAGGACCTGGAAGGGAATTTCTGGATCAGTACATACGGGAACGGACTGGCCGGGCTTTTCGATGAGGCATTCACCTTCCATGATTACCAGGATCAGACGGGAACTACCCTGTCTGCTGTGCTTACTGATGAAGAAGGATTCTGGATGGCCGGGAATGGCAAGCTGGTAAGGTATAATACAGGATTGCAGTCCACCAAGAAGGAATACGGCCCTGGCAACGGACTTCCGCAGGATAAAATCACAGCCCTGTTCGAGGATGATAATGGCTATTTGTGGATTGGAACAGGCAACAGCGGCCTCTACCGGATGAATGTGGAACAGGAGGTGATCTCCAGATATTTTATTTCACAGAACTCACTTGAGAATATTGTGAATGCCATTGACGGTGCAGGCGGGATCATCTGGATGGCCACCAATAATGGTGTATTTTCGATCAATTTTGCAACGGGTAAAATGGAACGCTTCGGAATCGGTCCCAGGATACCCCACAACAAGATTAATGATGTATTTGTAGATTCCGAGGGGAATGCCTGGATCGCTACCCGCAGCAATGGTATCGTATCTGTCAATACGGAAAAGGAGTATGCGATCTCAGCCGAGCAAATGGTTGTTCTTGAATTCAATTCCATCACGGAAGATGAATATGGCAACCTCTGGGCTGCCACGGCCAATGACGGTATATTCCAGTTCCTGGCTGACACCCTGGAACATTATTCCACTTACAATGGACTGAAGTCCGCGGCCTGTTACAGTATAGTGGATGACCGTCAGGGCAATATCTGGGTAGGACACAGGCTTGGACTGAGCAAGCTGGATCTTGAGCGGCGGATTGTTGTAAGCTATGGGACTGAGAGCGGGATAAACGGGGACTGCGAGCCGAATGCTTCGGCTGTCACATCGGAGGGAGTTGTCCTGTTTGGCACTTCTGATGGACTTGTCCAGTTTGACACGAAGAAGGAAAGGAGGAACCTGACTCCGCCGCTAACTAGTATCATCTCCGTGAATATAGCGGATAAGGAATATGATTTTACCAAACCCATCGTGCTGCCCTATGGCATTTATAAGGTCAGGATAGAATGGATAGGATTGAATTATGCAGCCCCTGAGAAAGTAACCTACCAGTACAAGCTGAATGGTTATGATGACTGGTCCGATCCGTCCAGCGAGGTTTATGAACAGTACCCGCGCATCGAGGACGGGACCTATACGTTCATGCTCATGGCCTACAACAGTGAGAATGTCGGTACGGAAGTCCCTGTTGAATTCAGGCTCAGGATCAAGCTCCCCATCTGGAAGACCTGGTGGTTCATTACCATAGCCTTATTGATGCTTATATCCTTCTTCCTGGTGATCATTAAATACCGGGAAAGAAAGGCCAGACAATTCCAGGAGATCCTGCAGAAGAAGCTGGATGAAAGGACACGCGAGGTAGTCATGCAGAAAGACGAGATCGAGATCAAAAACAAGGACATCACAGACAGTATCAATTATGCCCAGCGGATCCAGGCGAGTATACTTCCTCCTATCAGCAAGCTACAGGAGACTTTTTCAGGTTCTTTTGTATTCTACCAGCCACGTGATATCGTGAGTGGTGATTTTTACTGGTATGACCAGATGGATGATAACAGGTTTATGGTTGTATGTGCAGACTCGACCGGGCATGGTGTGCCCGGCGCTTTCATGTCAATGATCGGTACGACGCTGATCAAAGATATTACGGCAAGGAAAGAAGTTGATTCGCCGGCATCCCTGCTGGAGATGCTTGACCAGGAGATCATGTCAGCCCTGAACCAGAATATTGAAGCGGAAAGATCCAATGACGGAATGGATATCATCGTTTCAGAAATTAATTTGAAGACCAAACTCCTGCGAATATCTTCCGCCATGAGGCCCATGATCATTTACCGCTCAGGTGAACAGACCTATGTAAGGGGTAGCAGGAGTTCTGTAGGCGGACAATACGAAAAGGAAGACAAGGTATTTGAAACCTTTGAATACCAGTTGATGAAAGGGGATAAAATATACATGTTCTCGGACGGTTATCCCGACCAGTTTGGCGGACCACTGGGAAAAAAATTCAAGATGGTCCGAGTAAAGAACATGTTGAGGGATATTCATGAGAAAACCATGGAGGAACAATACAATTACATCAAGAACAATTTTGAGATCTGGAAGGAGGACAATGACCAGGTGGATGATGTATTGTTCATGGGTATTGAAATCTGACCAGCCCTCTGGCCTGACCATCCTTCCGGCAATCCGGGTTTATTTCCAATCTATAAAAATGATCTCGTCCGTGGTATCCACATTGCTCTTGTTGAATGCCCTGTCCTGGATGAAGAACGAGTACCGCAGGGTATCATATTCGATGGTGAAATATTCGATATCCACGCTGATCTCTCCCTTCAGGGTTTTATTCTGTCCCTCCCTGTCAAGTGGCGGGATCCGGTAGTATGGAGGGGACAGGAGTTCAGAGGTATCCACTTCCCGGTAAACGCCATTGACCATTTCATGCAGGGTCAGGAAGAGATTGTATTTTACTGAATCCGGTACATTAATACTGTCGAAGGAAGCATCAAACCCGATATCTCCATCTCCGTCCTCAAAATCAAATGTAAGGGTTCCGGTCAGGATCTCCTGGTTCAGGGCATTGATCTTCTTTTCAAGGATAAAACTCTTGTATTCGACCCTCGGCACATCGGGCAGTGTCTTTGGAGTGGGACAGCCAGCCAGTGCCAGTGTTGCAATGACCATGGTATATAATATCCGTTTCAATTTAATCTTTAATTATGCCTACAAATTTACAACGAAATAATATTAGTTTCATTATTTTCAGGGAAACCTATTTTTTCCTGAAAAAGATCTGTATGGGCACTCCCGTCAACTTGAATTTTTGACGCATCCGGTTTTCCAGGTAGCGTTTATAGGGATCCCGGATATACTGGGGCAGGTTCGCATAGAAGGCAAAAGTGGGTGCATGTGTCGGCAGCTGTGAGACATACTTTATCCTGATGTATTTTCCCTTGTGGGCAGGTGGCGGGTGTGTTTCGATGGCCTCCAGCATGTATTTGTTAAGGACGGAAGTCTGTATTTTCTGCATGCGGTTGTGGAAAACCTCCATGGCAGTTTCCAATACCCGGAATACCCTTTGTTTATTGATGGCAGATATGAAAATTATGGGAAAATCCTGGAAAGGGGCACATTTCTCACGGATAATCTTTTCAAATTCCTTCATGGTATTGGTCTCCTTCTCGACCAGGTCCCACTTATTCACCAGAAGTACCACTCCCTTGCGGTTCCGGATGATCAGGTGCAGTATGTTCACATCCTGACCCTCTATACCACGTGCGGCATCGATCAACAGCAAACAAACATCGGCCGTTTCTATGGCCCGTATGGAACGCAGTACGGAATAGAATTCCAGGTCTTCTGATACTTTGCCTTTTTTTCTGAGTCCCGCTGTATCGATAAGGAAAAAGTCATGGTTGAATTTACTGTACCGGGTCAGGATGGAATCACGGGTGGTACCGGCAATGGGTGTAACGATATTCCTTTCCTCCCCGATGAGGGTATTGATCAGGGTTGATTTTCCAACATTGGGTCTTCCGACTACGGAAAATCTTGGGACTTCCTCCTCCTCTGTTACTTCCTCTTTTGCAAAATTTTCGACCAGGACATCAAGCAGGTCTCCCGTACCGCTTCCGTTGATGGAGGATATGGTATATATCTCCCCCAGTCCCAGTTTATAGAAAACATTCGCCTCATAGCTACGCATATTAGTATCCACCTTATTGACCGCCAGTAATACAGGCTTGTCGATTCTTCGAAGCATACCGGCCACCGCTTCATCCAGGTCGGTAATGCCGCTTTCCACATCAACTACAAATAGGATAACGTTGGCTTCATCGAGCGCCAGCAGCACCTGTTTACGGATCTCTTCTTCGAAAACGTCTTCAGAATTTGTTACATAACCCCCGGTATCGATGACCGAAAACTCCCGGCCATTCCACTCTGACTTCCCGTAATGCCGGTCCCGCGTCACCCCGCTTATTTCATCCACAATGGCTTCTTTGCTCTCTGTCAAGCGGTTGAAGAGGGTGGATTTGCCTACATTCGGCCTTCCTACTATGGCAACTATATTTCCCATAAATGGTTTTTTACTATTTGGGATTGTACCCGAATTGTTTCAATATCCGGTCGTCATTCCTCCAGTCTTTCTTAACCTTTACAAACATCTCCAGGAATACCTTCTTTTCAAAGAATTTCTCCATATCAACCCTGGCCTTTGATCCTACTTTCTTAAGGGCTTTTCCCTGGTGTCCGATCAGGATTCCCTTCTGCGACTCACGTTCTACATAAATAATGCAACGAATATTGATGATCTTGTCAGATTCCTTGAAACTTTCCACCTCAACTTCCACCGCATAAGGAACTTCCTGCTGATAATTCATAAGGATCTTCTCCCGGATGATCTCTGATACAAAGAAACGCTCACTCTTATCCGTCAATTCATCTTTTGGATAGAATGGCGGGGATTCCGGCAAACTTTCCAGTATCAGCATAAATATTTTTTCCAGGTTGAATTTCTCAAGGGCTGAAATGGGAATGATGGTCGCAGCAGGCACTGCCGTTTGCCAATCACTGATAAGGGTGCTAACCTGTCCCTCATTGCTCAGGTCGATCTTGTTGATCAGGATGAGTAAGGGGGTCTTTAATTGGTTCAGTTGTCCGATCATTTCTGCAGCATTCTCCGTACTGTCTTTAATATCTGTCACATAAAGGATAATATCAGCATCGGTGAAGGCAGACCGGGCGAATTTCACCATGTACTCCTGCAACTTGTACCCCGGGCTTATCAGTCCTGGTGTATCTGAATAAACAACCTGGAAATCCTCCCCGTTCACAATACCGAGGATCCTGTGCCTGGTCGTTTGGGCCTTGGAGGTTATGATGGACAGGTTTTCACCGATCATGGCATTCATGAGGGTGGATTTCCCCACGTTTGGTTTCCCGATGATATTTACAAATCCTGCCTTGTGTGACATAATGTTTTACAGGTTAAAGCGTATGGTGAATTTAAATGCAAAATTATCAATTGTTTTGGGAAGTGAATAAGGGCCGTACCGGTAAAATACCCCCAGCCCGTAACCAATGAACCAGTGACGCAATAAATTATTGAACAGGACTCCGGATTCATAATAGCCTTTCTCATAAGATTCCTGGTCAAGGTTCACATGGTTGAGATCATAGATAAGCTGTCCAAATCCAACACTGGTGGCCAGTACAATCCCCGGCTGGAACTGACCTCTGCTGAACAGGAGTTTGCCGAAATCCTGCTGGAAATGGAAATTGGCAAAACGGTTGGAAACAAATTCGTTGAGCCGCATGGTGGCAAAGCTGTTTTCGGATTCGATGGTAAATATGCCGTAGCTTCCAATACCGGCATACAGCAGAGGATAAGGCAGGCTCCTGTCAGCCCAGCCTCCGGCCAGGGCAATTTTTGTGTCCCCGAGTGATTTGCTGACAAAGGTCTTGGTGATCTTGGCTTCGACTTTGGTATATTCATAATCCCCGCCAAGTACCGGGAGTCCCACGCGGACATTGGCATAAAGCACAGGATAATTGGTCCCCAGAGACAACCTGTTCCCCCTTGGCGTTTCAAGAAATTTTTCCTTGTGCGCATACCTTAGTAAAACACCCGTTTCAGTGATGGGGAAACGGTCCGTCTCCTGCTCTCCCTCAGGTGTACTCACCACATACCGGTAATCAGATGTAACCAGCCGGTTGGCCTGGGAAAGGTAAGTATTGATCTTGATATACCGCAAGGCAGGGAATTGAAGTTCAAGGGCTTTTTCCTC
>JAZGGT010000303.1:0-2106 GCA_036480555.1 Bacteroidales bacterium
AAATTCAAAAACGTGTAAAAGAAGTGGTTGGCAGAGTTCTTGAAACTGATAGTTCGGAAATAGCTGATGATGCCAACTTTGTTTTCGACCTTGGAGCAGATTCCATGCAGAGCCTGGAACTTGTAGCTGGATTTGAAGAAGAATTTGAAGTTGAACTGGATGAAGATAAGGCTCTCGAGGTACAGAACTTAGATGATGCGGTAAATTTCATTACAGCATCGCTTTAATCATAAGGAGGGCAGATTCACCGGGGTTTCCCCGGATTAAGATTCCAGGTCTTGCCCTGGGATTATTTCCATTTAATTTAATTGTATTTATCAGGCTAAGCTATTATTACATATGACTAATTTACAAGAACTTCGACAGAGAAACCTGGAAACTATTTTTCATCCGAAATCGGTAGCCATCGTAGGCACAAATAAGGTAAAAGGAACTGTTCCTCATGATATCCTTGACAGCATACTCAAAGCCGATTTTGATGGGATTGTATATCCTGTAAGTCCCAAAGAAACCAGTATTAAAGGGATTAAGGCTTATAAATATGTAGTCGATGTTCCGGACGATATCGACCTGGCAATCCTTGTGTTTCCAAGTTCTGTTTGTCATCTGGCACTCGAACAATGCGGACAGAAAGGTATCAAATCTGTCATTATCATTTCGGCAGGCTTTAAAGAAGTTGGAGAAGCGGGATTACAGAAAGAAAAACAACTTGTTGAAATTGCCAGGAAATATGATATGTCATTAATTGGCCCCAACTGCCTTGGTGTGATTAATACCGATCCTGGAATAAACCTCAATGCATCTTTTGCGAGGGAAATGCCTGAAACCGGCAACATAGGATTCCTCTCACAGAGCGGAGCACTTTGTACTGCTGTTCTGGATTATGCCCAGGCCAAACACATAGGTTTCTCAAAATTCATCAGTTTTGGCAACAAAGCAGATATAAGTGAAATCGACCTTCTGTATTATCTGATGGATGACGATGAGACAAAAGTAATCCTGATGTACCTCGAGGAAATTTCTGATGGCAAAGCTTTAATCAATGCAGCACAGCAGGTTATTCAAAAAAGCGGAAAGCCCATCCTCATCATCAAGTCAGGGCGCACTGAGGAAGGTGCTTCGGCGGCCGCATCACACACCGGATCACTGGCGGGTAAAGATGAGATCTGCGATGCTGCCTTTGAACAGGCAGGGATCATTCGTTGTGATAATATAGAAGAAATGTTTAACAAGGCTATTGCTTTCGCTTATCAGCCTGCTCCCCGGACAGAAAAAGTTGCGATCATTACTAATGCAGGTGGACCTGGTGTGCTTACCACCGATGCAGCCATTTCAAACGGACTTCAACTCGCAAAATTTTCAGAAGAGACAACAAAAATACTCAAGAAGGCGCTTCCGGCTACAGCGAATATCAATAACCCGGTAGATGTGATTGGGGATGCCAGGGCAGATCGTTATGTGGCTGCAATCCAGGCTGCTTTTGATGATGAAGATGTGGCCGGGGTATTTGTTATTCTGACCCCTCAGTCAATGACCGATATTGACACGATTGCTGAAGAAATTACAAAAATTGCAGAAGGGCAGACAAAACCTATCTATACATCTTTCATGGGTGAAAAGGATGTGGCCTCAGGGGTCAATATTCTGCAAAAACATAAAATACCTCATTATATCCTTCCTGAATCCATGTGTTCGGCATTTCAGGTTGTATATCATTTTAATAAGATCCTGAAAAATCAAGTTCACCAGGCACCGGTACTTGATGATATTCAACACGATGAGGCTAATAAGCTGATGGATAAGGTAATGTCAAATGGCAGGACTTTCATATCCGAAGTTGAAACCATAGATATTCTGAAAACCTATGGACTGCCTGTTCCGCAGGGGAATCTGGCAAGCACTGTTGATGAAGCCGTAGAAATTGCAGATGAGATCGGATACCCGGTAGTAATGAAAGTGGTATCAGATCAGGTTTTACACAAATCAGAAGTTAAGGGTGTTGAGCTTAATATCCAATCTGCACAGGAAGTAAGAGATGCGTACAACCGGATACATGATAATGTTTCGGCCATCATGCCCGATGCCAATATTAAAGGTGTATATGTG
>JAZGGT010000304.1:0-3453 GCA_036480555.1 Bacteroidales bacterium
AAATACCTGGCTGTCCCGCTGATCTCCCTGGTCCTGATCCTTACACTTATCTATGGACGGCAATACTATTCGCTCTTTTATCAGTCAAGATTCAAACACCTGATCCTTGATACCGAACAAACCCTCAGTAAATACGGTGCGGATAACTGCCTGGTGATCATGGATTCTCACAAAAAGATCTCAGATTATTATTATGATGCGCTGGATATCCGGTTTGACCATTTTCATTATGATGATTTTACCCACAGGAACGAATTTATCGACCTTTTAAAGAACATAGAAAAGGATTACCTGAGCCTCGCTGTGGATTCCAGGACAGACCTGGCATTGCCCGGGATTATCATGCAATATTTTCCCAATATAATTCTTAAAAAGGATTATTTCGGGGGAAATTATTATCTGTTTTCGAAGAACGGTTTAAGCATGAAGGGATCCCTCCTTTTTACAAGCGGTAACGGTTTGAGTGGGGAAGAGCCTGGCTGGTCTGCCATCACTGATTCATTACTTCTGGATTCGGCCGGTATTTACGGATCACCCGCATATCTGATGTCCGTGAGACAGGAATTTAGTCCCACTTTCAGTCATCCGCTGTGGGAGCTGGTAAATCAAAAAAATGACATGATCGATGTATCAGTAACCATCCGGAACAGGGATTCCCTTAACCAGTCATTGTTGGTGCTGGGAATCATTGGAAAACATGGCCTGGTGGAATGGACTGCCAGTCACTTCCAGGATTACGATCCCGGGAAGGGCGACTGGTATACAGTACATCATACATTCCGCACCACCCAAAATCCTCACCGGAAAAATCTCCAGGTCAATGTCTATATCTGGAACAGGGATAAGATCAATTTTCTCAGTGCTGATTTCATTGTACGAAGCAGGAAAGGGAATCCTGTTCTTTACGGCCTGATGGAAAAGTTTTAGTATTCACCACTTTATATCTTCGCTGGCCTTTGCAATCTTTATTTTTTGATTATCTTTATGCCTTCGCAATAAAAAGAGGTTTTTTGCCGGCGCCTAGATGCTCCTAAATAATTAAAAAACAGCGTATTACAACCTGACGGAAAAGAAAAACCCGGCAGGTTTATTTATTTACTAATCATTAAAAAAATTGCTATATGATGCAGAGTAATTTGTTCTGGTTTGTGCCTGTTGCTTCGGTGCTGGCACTAATCTTTGCATGGTACTTTTTCCGGACCATGATGAAGGAGAGTGAGGGTACGGACACCATGAAAAAGATCGCTTCACACGTTAGGAAAGGTGCCATGGCCTATATCAGGCAACAATACAAGATTGTAGGTATCTTCTTTATTGTTCTGACCATAATCTTTTCCATACTTGCCTATGGTTTAAATCTTCAGAATGAGTGGGTTCCATTCGCATTCCTGACAGGGGGGTTTTTCTCTGGACTGGCAGGATTTCTGGGGATGAAGACGGCCACTTTTGCTTCAGCAAGAACCGCTAATGCAGCACAGAAAAGTTTGAATAAAGGATTGAAGGTTGCCTTCAGGAGTGGTGCCGTAATGGGACTTGTTGTCGTGGGTTTGGGATTGCTTGATATTTCTCTCTGGTTTATTCTTCTGAATTATTTTGTTGACGTTGAAGCTGGTGAAAAGCTGTCCATCATTACGACAACCATGCTGACATTTGGTATGGGTGCCTCTGCACAGGCCCTGTTTGCAAGAGTGGGAGGTGGTATTTTTACCAAAGCTGCCGACGTTGGTGCAGACCTGGTGGGTAAGGTGGAAGCCGGAATACCTGAGGATGATCCCAGAAATCCCGCCACGATTGCTGACAATGTTGGCGATAATGTGGGTGACGTTGCCGGCATGGGAGCTGACCTGTATGAATCTTACTGCGGTTCCATATTGGCCACTGGTGCACTGGGTGCTGCAGCTTTTATGTGGAATCCTGAACTACAGTTCAAAGCCGTTCTGGCCCCCATGCTGATAGCAGCTGTCGGGATCATTTTGTCTATCCTGGGGATCTATATGGTTCGCACCAAGGAGGATGCCACTCAGCGAAATCTGCTGAATGCATTGGGAAGGGGTGTGAATGTCAGTTCCATACTAATTGTGATCCTATCCTGGGGGGTCCTTTATATGCTGGACATGCCTAATTATTGGGGGGTCTGGGGAGCCATTGTAACCGGACTTCTGGTAGGGATCGTGATTGGGAAAGCAACTGAATATTATACTTCTGCGGAATTCAAACCGACCCGGAAAATTGCGCAAAGCTCGAATACAGGTCCGGCTACCGTGATCATCTCCGGGATCGGGGTGGGTATGACCTCTACCGTAATTCCTGTTCTTGCAGTGGTTGTCGGAATTATCTTTGCCTTTTTATTTGCTTCCGGATTTGACTTAACGAACATGGGTATGGGACTTTATGGGATAGGCATTGCTGCCGTAGGAATGCTCTCAACCCTCGGCATCACTCTTGCAACAGATGCTTACGGGCCCATTGCTGATAATGCAGGCGGGAATGCCGAGATGGCCGGACTTGACCCGGAAGTCAGAAAACGTACAGATGCACTGGACTCACTCGGGAACACGACAGCCGCAACCGGTAAAGGTTTTGCCATTGGCTCTGCAGCACTGACAGCCCTGGCCCTGCTTGCCGCATATATCGAGGAAATTAAAGTTGGGATCAAAAGATTGTTTGTTGATGCCGGCTGGACGGAATTCATTTTTCCAAATAATACTATAATCACAAGTGCCGAGGAATTACAACAATTCTCATTTGCTGATTTCATGAGTCTGTTTGAGGTACACCTGATGAATCCGAAGACCCTTGTGGGATTGTTCATCGGTGCCATGATGGCTTTTATGTTCTCAGGCATGTTAATGAATGCAGTTGGCCGTGCCGCTGCTAAAATGGTTGAGGAAGTAAGAAGGCAGTTCAGGGAAATCAAGGGGATACTGGAAGGAGAAACCGAACCTGATTATGCAACCTGTGTGGCTATCTCAACCAAAGGTGCCCAGGTTGAAATGATCGTTCCTTCATTGCTTGCTATTGTGATTCCTATCGTGACAGGTCTGATCTTCGGGATTGCAGGAACGATGGGGCTGCTTGTTGGTGGACTAAGTTCAGGATTTGTGCTGGCCATCTTCATGGCTAACTCAGGAGGAGCATGGGACAATGCCAAGAAATATATCGAAGCCGGGAACCTGGGCGGCAAGGGATCTGATAATCATAAGGCTGCCGTAATTGGTGATACTGTTGGGGATCCATTCAAGGACACTTCTGGCCCCAGCCTGAACATCCTGATCAAACTGATGAGCATGGTCTCCATCGTGATGGCCGGTGTAACCGTTGCTGTTAACTTGCTATAATTCTTCTATCGGGAAACTACCCTGACACAATATTATAAAGAGGCTGTCAAGTTATTACTGGCGGTCTTTTTTTATGGAAAATCAGGCAATTTTTGTGTAAGTTTAAATTAAATAT
>JAZGGT010000305.1:0-20184 GCA_036480555.1 Bacteroidales bacterium
AAAACAGCCACTGTCAGCAATATGCTTACCGGGATATGCCAAGTGATGATCTTTCTGATAAGCAGGTAGATCAGGCCAATCAGTAATGCTGCAGCGGCAATCTCACCTGCCGATCCTCCCATCCTGCCAATGAACATGTCCTGGTAGAAGGGAATATCCCGGAGGATCTCACTCACGGTCTCCCCGCTTTTCATGCCCTCTTTCATAATATTGAGGGGGGTGGCTCCGGTGGAAGCATCCAGGTAGGCAAAATGATTTTCTCCCGGTACAGGCCAGCTGCTCATCTGAACCGGATATGAAATGAAAAGGAATACCCTGCCTACAAGTGCCGGGTTGAAAGGATTGTTGCCCAGTCCACCGAATGACATCTTTCCGACGGAAATGGCTACAAAGCTCCCGAGGATGACCAAGCAGATTGGCAGGTTGGCAGGCAGACAGAAAGCCAGCAATATACCGGTTACCATCGCTGATCCGTCTGAAATGGCGGGCTTTTCTTTCATTAAAAACCGCTGGATCAGCCATTCGAATACGACACAGGAAACCATAGCCGTCAGGGTAATAATCACTGTTCCGATACCGAAAAAATATACGGAAACAAGAAAGGCGGGCAACAATGCAATGATCACACCATACATCAGTTTTGAAACCGATTCACTGCTGTGGTCGTGTGGAGATGGTGATATGGTTAATATGCCCATTGATTAATTTTTTCTTGCTCTTCTGATCTTGTTGATTTCCACCTTGCCAAGCCTGATATAATCAAGCAGGGGTCTGTTAGATGGACAGATATAACTGCATGAGCCACATTCGATACAATCCATTGTCCACTCCTCTTCCATGCGTTCGAACAATCCATTGTCCACTCCTCTTCCATGCGTTCGAACAATTCCCTTTCACCCATGGGCATAAGCAGGTAAGGCTCAAGTCCCATTGGACAAACTGTAATGCACTTTGAACAGCGCATGCAATTTTGTATCTCCTTTCTCCTGGATTCGGTATCCGACAAGACAGTAATGCCACTGGTTCCTTTAATAATCGGCACTTCCAGACTGTTCAGGGCCTTGCCCATCATGGGGCCGCCGGAGATGATCTTGCCTGTGTTCTCAGGAAGTCCGCCGCAAGCTTCAATCAATGCAGAGACCGGTGTTCCGATCCGTACCATGAGATTGCCGGGATTTGCAAGATGCTTTCCTGTTACCGTGACCACCCGTTCAAAAAGCGGCTTGTTTTTCTGTATGGCCTGATATGTGGCGAGAAGGGTCCCAACGTTGAAAACCACGGCACCCACATCGATGGGCAGTCCACCCGAGGGCACCTCCCTGTTAAGGAGGGCCTGGATCAATTGTTTCTCCCCTCCCTGGGGGTACTTTACTTTCAGGCCCTGGACCTGGATACCCGGGTAATGTTCTGCCTGTGTGGACAAATGTGCTATGGCATCCAGTTTATTGTTTTCGATACCGATGATTGCTTTATCTACATCCAGGGCTTTCATCATGATGGAGGTCCCGGTCAGTATCTGATCTGCCTTTTCCAGTATCAGGACATGATCGGATGTCAGGTAAGGTTCACATTCAGCGCCATTGACCATCAGGTATTCTGCCTTTTTGCCCCGGGGCAACATGAGTTTAACATGGGAAGGGAAAGTGGCACCTCCCATCCCGACAATACCTGATTCATTTATCTTCCGGATAATTTCATGACGTTCAAGGCTTATTTCCTTCACCAGTTCAGTCGAAGTGTCGATTTCCTCTAACCATTCATCACCCTCCACCTTTATGGTGATCGCCTTACGTTTGTATCCTGACATGTCAACCACTGCATCTACCTTGAGGACTTTCCCGGATACGGAAGAGTGGATGTTGGCAGAAATGAAACCTTCTTCCTGTGCGATGAGCTGGCCAACTTTCACCATGTCGCCTTTTTCAACCAGGATCTTGGGTGAGGCTCCAATATGCTGGTTCATGGGAATACTCACCTGGCCGGGGATGGGAAGTCCCCTTATTTTGCTTCCGGCTGTGAGCTTGTTCTCGGAAGGATGTATACCGCCAGGTCGGAATGTTTTAAACACTTTTTCTATTCGCTTTTAGGTTCTGCACCAGTTTTATCAGAGGCTATTGGCTCGACTGCTGTCTCCGTCCCCTTATCCGGTTTTAGTTCTGCTTCCTTCTCTTTTCTGGGTGGAAAATTAATTTCCAGAATGGCATTTGTCGGACATTCCGGAACACATTTCCTGCACAGTTTACATTTTACGGGGTCTATATAGGCCAGGAAATTCTCAATTGTAATGGCATCGTACGGGCAAACCTTTTCGCATTTTCCGCAGCCTATACAGGCAACCGAGCAACTCTTTTTGGCAATGCCTCCCTTGTCCTGATTGATGCAGCTGACAAATATCTTCCGGTCTCTCTTGTTCTTTTTTCGCAGTTCTATGATGTCCTTGGGACAGGCCACAACACAGGCATTACATGCCGTACATTTATCGTCAGTAACTACAGGGAGACCGGTTTCGGGATTCATATGGATAGCATCAAACTCGCATACCCTGACACAATCACCATGTCCAAGACATCCGTACTGGCAGCCCGTATCGCCCGAGTAAAGGCTGCTGGCGATGGCACAGGATGCAGCACCATCATAATTATTAACCTTTGCACGGTGGGCAAATGATCCGGAGCAACGGATCACGGCTACCAGCGGATCCTTCTCAACGGCTTCTTTATCCAGGATGGCAGCTACCTCCGCCATGGTATCGTTGCCCCCCGGCGGACAGAAAAGCTTGCCCAGGTTATCCGCCCTTACACAGGCTTCGGCAAAATTCCTGCAGCCTGCAAATCCACACCCTCCGCAGTTGACGCCGGGCAGGGCATCTTCAACGAGATCTAACCTGGGGTCCTCGATGACCTTAAAGCGCTGTGCAATGACAAACAGGATGATGGCTGCTGCAATTCCGGTTGCACTCAGTGATATAATGGTATACAATACTATCGGGCTCATAAATGAACGCTCAGGTTTTCTGCACAAAAAAATAAAACTGCCGGTCTACTTTTCCCCTCATTAATTTTAATCCTGCATAATATGGCAGCAGCACGGCCAGTGAAGACAGTCCCGCTACCAGTTCATGACTACCGGCAGCAGTCATGGCAAGCAGCACGGTAAGGACCAGCAGGAAGGGTAGTACATAACCCAGGAAGAGGGCCCTGAAACCAAGTGACTGGGTCAGAATGACCCTTACTTTTTCGCCAATACGGAAGTCTGGATCAGACACAGTGATATGGAGCAGTTTCTCATTTTCACCCCCGGCCATATTACAGGCTCCTTTTGCATGACAGCTTGTGCAGGCAGCATAACTGGTGATTTTCACCGTAACCCGGTCTTCACTCAAAGATGCTATCACTCCATCATGTGAAATCTTTTTATCTGCCATGGAAGAACTGGAAGTTTTAAATCCGTACAAAAATATAGATACTATAATATGTTTAGATTGCTTTTTGTCAGTTTTTCAGATGCCTAAACAATTTAGAATCGGTTTAAATAAACCTAGCTTATAACACCCCAATTGAAACTGCCTTTTGACAATTTTTTCAGCTGTACAACCAGGACTGCATTTTTAGGCTGGTCAAGCAGTGGGTCTTCCTCCAGTAGTTGGATGACAGTTTCTCTGGCATATTGTAGGATTTGAGAATCCTTCCCCAGGTGGGCGATTTTTAGTTCAAAAGGAATGCCGCTCTGCTGGGTGCCTTCCAGGTCACCTGGTCCACGGAGTTTCAGGTCAGCTTCGGCAATTTCAAAGCCATCGGTGGTCCTAACCATGGTACTAATCCTCTGCCGTGCATCATCGGTCAGTTTGTTCGAGGTCATCAGGATACAGTAGGACTGGTCTGCCCCGCGGCCAACACGGCCTCTTAGCTGGTGCAACTGGGAAAGGCCAAACCTTTCTGCACTTTCGATGACCATTACTGAAACGTTTGGGATATCGACACCAACCTCGATCACTGTGGTTGCCACCATAATCTGGGTCTTTTTCTCCAGAAAACGCTTCATTTCGAACTCTTTTTCTCCTGTTTTCAGCTTGCCGTGCACAATACTCACAGCATAATCAGGGGAAGGAAAGGCCTGTTTTATACTGAAGTACCCATCCTCCAGGTCTTTGTAATCCATTTTTTCTGATTCTCGGATGAGGGGGTAAACGATGTATACCTGCCTCCCTTCAGCAATCTGTTTTTTCATGAAACCATGCACCCGAAGTCTTTTTGAATCAGTGTAATGTACTGTTTTGACCGGTTTTCTGCCCGGCGGAAGTTCATCAATGACCGATACATCCAGGTCTCCATAAAGGGTCATGGCCAGGGTTCTGGGGATTGGGGTGGCGGTCATGACCAGCACATGGGGTGGCTGTATATTCTTTTTCCACAACCTGGCCCGTTGAGCTACTCCAAAGCGGTGCTGCTCATCAATGATTACCAATCCCAGGTTATGAAACTGAACCGTCTCCTCGAGCAGTGCATGAGTCCCGGTCAGGATATGCATACTCCCGTCAAGCAGTGATTTGTGAATCTCCTCGCGTTTGGCTTTTTTGGTGGATCCTGTCAGCAGGCTATGTTTTACCGGCATGTCGCCGAGCATTTTCTGCAGCGTGGCAAAATGCTGTGTTGCAAGGATCTCAGTTGGTGCCATGAGGCAGGCCTGGTACCCGTTATCAAGGGCAATGAGCATACTCATCAGGGCCACCAGTGTTTTGCCGCAGCCAACATCTCCCTGAAGGAGGCGATTCAACTGCCGGCCGGAACCGATATCTTTCCTGATCTCTCTGATGACACGCTTTTGTGCACCTGTCAGTTCAAATGGAAGCCGGTCCCTGTAGAATGTATTCAGGTATTCACCGACTTTTGAGAATACCAGTCCCTGGAAATATCTTTCCCGGTTCACCTTCTGTTTCAAAATATTCAACTGGATGAAAAAAAGTTCTTCAAATTTCAATCTCAGCCTGGCCCGTTCCAGTTCTTTTTGATCCGATGGAAAATGAATGGAAAACAGGGCCTTGGACAGGGAAGTGAGGTTCAGTTTTTCAATGAGATAGCCTGGCAAAGTCTCTTTTACGGAAGGTTTCTGTTTTTGATACAGCGTGGTGATCAGCTTCTGTATGGTCCTGGATGTCAGGTAGTTTTTCTTTAGTTTCTCCGTTGTGCTGTACATGGCCTGGAGTCCGGATGAAAGCTGTTTCTCATACTTTTCTGCTTCTTCCAGTTCAGGATGTACCAGGTTTAGCTGTCGCCCGTGCAGGTTTGGTTTACCAAAGGCCACATATTCCCTGTCCTTTTTGAGGGTTTCCCTGATCCAGGATACCCCCCGGAACCAAACCAGTTCGATCGTTCCGGTATCATCACTGAATTTCGCCATCAGCCGTTTCTTATACCTGGGACCGGTTACCTCCAGGGAACTGATCCGTCCCCTGATCTGGATGTAGGGCAGCTGTGAACTGATTTCAGAGATCTTGTAAAACCGGGAACGGTCTATATAGCGGTAGGGAAAATGATAAAGCAGGTCTTCAAACGTATGAATATTCAGTTCACGATTAAGCAGATCTGCACGTTTGGGTCCCACACCCGTCAGGAATTTTATTTCTGTTTGCAAAGGGTCGGCCATAACGAACGCTGAAATAAATAATAAATATCGGAATTCTAACTTATATATTTGTGCTTGGTTATGATGTATTTGAATTACAGGTTAAGGGCCCGCCACAGGAAAGGGAGAGGGATACATCCTCCTTTTGCCTATGAGATGGTAAACGGGGTAATTTACGGGAAGGGGCCCGATGTTCCCGGATTTGCAAAAATTGAAGATTACAGGCATGACCTGCTGAAGATAACCGGAACAATACCTGTGGAAGATCATGGCGCAGGTTCCAGGAGGGGAGGGGGCCACGAAAGACGGATCTGTGACCTGGTAAGGAATACAGCTGTTTCACCAAAGCGCGGGCGCTTGCTTGCCAGGCTGACAGATCATCTGAAACCGGCCACGATGATAGAGCTGGGCACGGGTCTCGGCATAGGCAGTTTGTATATGGCCCTGGGAAATCCTGGAGGGAGACTCCATACCTGTGAGGGATCTCCCGCTATCGCCCGGTTGGCCGGAAAGGGATTTGATAAGCTTGATGCTGGTAATATCGAGGTTCACGTGGGACTGTTTGCTGAGATTCTGCCCGGACTCCTGAACCAGGCCGGTCCGGGTTTATTCGTCTTTATTGATGGTGATCACAGGGAAGAAAGGCTGATCTCATATGTATACCGGGTACTGGCTTCAGAAAGACAGGACCTGGTGATTGTGATGGACGACATACACTGGTCCAGGGGCATGTACCGGGCATGGAGTAGGATTATCAAGCGTCCTGAAATCAGCCTGAGTATTGAATTATTCAATACAGGTATTGTATTTATGGGAGAGAAGATACAAAAGGATCATTTTGTAGTCATTTTTTAAAATTATTGTGCCAGCTGTTTCGTTTATATCCTTAAATTCGTACTAATTTTATAAAACGTATGGAGAAGATTATCGAATTATCAAAGATCGTCAAGAATTATAAAATAGGAACCATCATCGTAAGGGCCCTGAGATCTGTAAGTATTGATATTGACAAAAATGAATATGTTGCCATTATGGGGCCATCAGGTTCGGGGAAATCCACCCTCATGAACCTGATAGGATGTCTTGATACAGCTACTTCCGGGAAGTATGTTCTGAATAATAAAGATGTCAGTAAACTTGATGATGACCAGCTTGCCGATATTAGGAATAATGAAATAGGATTTGTATTCCAGACTTTCAATTTATTGCCCCGTTATACAGCCCTTGAGAATGTAACGCTACCACTGATATATGCGGGTTTTTCCAAGGTAGACAGGCTGGAACGTGCCAGGGAAGTACTTGAAAGCGTGGATCTTACGGATCGTATAGCGCATAAACCAAATGAATTGTCCGGGGGACAAAGACAGCGTGTGGCCATTGCCCGGGCCCTGGTCAACCATCCTTCCATTATCCTGGCGGATGAACCGACAGGAAACCTTGATTCCAAAACTTCTGTAGATATCATGAACCTCCTCGATGAAATCCATAAATTAGGCAATACCATCATTGTAGTTACACACGAAGCGGATATTGCAAAAAGGGCCAGACGGGTGATAAGATTAATGGACGGTGAGGTGGAATCGGATGTTGAAAATGAGGTACCTGTTGAATCCGAAGGAGAAAAGTAGACCGTAAAGCCAATGAAAATATATACCAAAGCAGGTGACAGGGGAACCTCCACCCTGCTGGGCGGAAATATTGTACCCAAGGATCATCCCAGGCTGGAAGCTTACGGGACACTTGATGAATTGAATTCCTGGATGGGTCTCATAAGGGATCAGTTGAGTGATGAGGAAATGAGGGAGACACTTTTGAAGATACAGGACAGGATCATGGTTGGTTCAACAATCCTGGCCAGTGAAAAAAAAGACAGCGCTGTCCCCGTGCCTGAACTTCATGAGGAGGATATAAGCTTTCTGGAAACTGAAATTGACCGGATGGACCAGAAACTTGAACCTTTGCAGTTCTTCATCCTTCCAGGCGGTCATACCACCGTGAGCTACTGCCACCTTGCAAGAACAACCTGCCGCAGGGCTGAGAGATACAGTGTGAAATTTATTAAAAACTCTGATCAAACAGCAATCCTCGTAAAATACCTGAACCGTCTGTCGGATTACCTGTTTATCCTGGCCAGGAAAATCGCCTGGGAACTAAAAATTGAAGAAAAAATCTGGCAACCTGATATCTGATATCCATTTTTTTTTATATTTGCACGAATTTTAGGATTACCAGATATTTTTTATCACACCAAAGCACCTGCAATATGTACTGGACATTAGAGTTAGCTTCAAAATTGGAGGATGCTCCCTGGCCAGCCACAAAAGATGAGTTAATAGATTTCGGCATTCGTTCCGGTGCCCCACTCGAAGTTATTGAGAATTTACAGGAAATTGAGGATGAAGGAGAAATCTACGAGAGCATTGAGGACATCTGGCCTGACTATCCAAGTAAGGATGATTTCTTTTTTAATGAAGACGAATACTAAAAAGGAAGGCTGTCGAAAGGGCAGCCTTCTTTTTTCTACCCCCTCGGTTTTATTTCAAACAGATATTGATTAAAAGCGTGCTGAATTTTACGGCAGTAACCGCAAAATATAGGCACTTGTTTTAATCAATATCAGCTACCAATAAAGTGATAGAAAAAGGCTGGCCCTTTGGCCAATCCTTATCAGACAGACCAAGTCTACAAAAGCGGCGGATGGAATTATGCATTATGTGAAGGTCGTGAAAAATAGTTACTTTTATGTGAACCTGGATGGTCATGGTTAATTATGTTCCGGGTATGGCTTCCACTAATTATCACGAAAATGGAAATAAACAGAAGAGAATTTATTGGTAAAGGCACGAAGTTGACCTTAGGCATTTCGGCTTTAGGATTAATCTCAAACAACTCTTATGCAAGTCCAAAACCAGGAAATAAGCTCAGGATTGCCTTGGTCGGTACCGGATCCCGAGGTACAACAACATGGGGCAAAGACCTGGTGATCAATTATGCGGATCAACTGGATATGGTGGCCCTGTGCGATATCAATCCCAAAAGGGGTGATTTTGCAAAAGGATACATTGGTACCAATGCTCCTGTATACCTGGCCAGGGATTTCAAGCGCATGATAGAGGAAACTAATCCTGATGCTGTAATCATTACGACTACCGACTGTTTCCATGCAGAGTATGCAGAAAGGGCAATGGAGCTCGGATGTGATGTAATCTGCGAGAAGCCTCTGGTAACGGAAGCTTTGCAGGCACAGAAATTACTGGACACCGAAAAACGAACCGGTAGGAAATTAATCACTACTTTTAATGCACGGCATTCAGCCCATGCTGAAGAAATAAAAAAGGTTCTCATTTCGGGGACGCTGGGCAGAATAATCTCAGTTGAGTTTATGGAGTATCTTGACATTGACCATGGAGCAAGCTACTTCAGACGCTGGCATGGTAAATCCAGGTTCTCAGGAACATTGTTGTGCCATAAAGCCTCCCACCATTTCGACCAGATAAACTGGTTTCTGGATGCTGAACCAGTAACAGTCAGCGCATTTGGGGATGTCTCTTTTTATGGTAAGAACAATGCCTTCAGGGGCAAAAACTGCCGAAATTGCTCCTTTACCGACAAATGTGATTTTTACTGGGATATATCAGGAAATCAATTAATGACAGATATGTATGTTGCCTGTGAAAACGAGGATGGGTATCTAAGAGATGGCTGCGTGTGGGACAATGAAATTGACACATTCGACACCATGACGGTGGAGGTGAAATACAATACAGGTGCAATCTTAAGCTATTCTCTGAACGCATTTTTACCATACGAAGGACAAAGGATTGCATTTAATGGGCAGAAGGGAAGGCTTGATATAAGGATATTTCAACGCCAGTCCTGGGATCCAGGACATGGTTCCACCTTCCGGCTGACACATAATTTCAAAGAAACAAAAACCTGGCATGTAGATCCCTCGGTCGGCACGCATGGCGGTGCAGACAAAAAATTGAAGGATTTGCTTTTTCTTTCAGGACAAAAAGATCCTCTTGGAAAAATAGCAGATAGTCGTGCCGGAATATTATCCAGCCTGATTGGTATTGCAGCCAGACAATCCATTGAAACAGGGAAAAAAGTCAACATCGCTGATGTAATAGATTTCCCTGTGAATTGGACTTTTGCTGATAATCAAAAAAGCTAAACTGTAAGGAAATATTTTGGACTATGCTACAGCGAAAAATGTTGCCATCGGGACTTATTATCATCTTTTTTTTCTGTTTTATTATTAATGTATCCAGGGGGTTTGCCCAGAAGGAAAACCTGGATGTTTTTCAGCAATGGGTAATATGGAATAACGCGGGGAGCATGCTTATTCATGATCTTATCGGGCAGGCACATGATTTTTATGACGTCAGGGACGGAGAGATAGCGAAGCTGAAGACAAAGAGTGATTGGCAGAAAAGACAGGTACTGGTTAAGGATAAACTATTGAAGTTAGTCGGTCCATTCCCTGAGAAGACGCCGCTAAATGCAAGAATTACCGGTGTCTTGTATAAAGAAGGCTACAGGGTGGAGAAGATTATTTATGAATCGATGCCGAACTTTTATGTAACGGCTTGTCTTTTTATTCCGGACAAGATTGATGGAAAAGTTCCGGCGGTGCTTAATGTGATAGGGCATAACCAGGAAGCCTTCAGATCGGAGTTGTATCAAAGGGTATATTTGAACCTTGTCAGGAAGGGTATCATTGTATTGGCAATAGACCCTGTCGGGCAGGGGGAGCATGTTCAGTATTACGACTCCAATATAAACTTTTCTTCTATCGGTTATACGGTTATTGAACATTGTTATTTAGGGAACCAGTGTTTTTTATCGGGTGTTTCTCCCTGCAGGTATTTCATATGGGACGGGATTCGGGGGATAGATTATTTACTGACGCGCGATGATGTTGATCCCGACAGGATTGGTGTAACGGGATTTTCCGGTGGTGGAACGATTACCTCATATATTGCGGCTTTTGATGACAGGGTAAAAGTATCTGTACCCTGTAGCTGGTCTACTGCTTCGAGAAGGCAGGTTGAGACAAAAGGAGTACAGGATGCGGAGACAATATTTGTCCGGGGAGTCGCGGAAGGAATAACATTTGAAGACCTGCTTGAGGTGAGGGCGCCGAAACCGACATTAATGACATTTGTTTCACGTGACCAGTATCTTTCAATACAAGGAGCGCGGGAATCGTTCGGGGAGGTAAAAAAGGCCTATGCTTTGCTCGGTTATGAGGATAACCTGGACCTGGTTGAGGATGATTTTAAACACTGGATGACTCCCAGGATACGGTCAAGAATATATGAATTTTTCATGCATCATTTCAACTTGCCTGGTGACCCTGCAGAAGAGGAAGTTACAATATTATCAGAGGCTGAATTGACCGTAACACCGACAGGTCAGATTTCGACATCCCTGGGTGGAGATATGGTATTCGATGTTAATAAAAGGGAAACAGAAGAACTTATTAAAGATCTTGAGAAATCAAGGAAAAATATAGCAAGGCATCTGAGCGGTGTTATGGTAAAGGCAAAGGACATTTCCGGTTATACTGTTTCTGAGGTTCTTGAATATGAACCCTTCCTAAACGGAAGGTACCAGAGAGATGGTTATACCGTGGGAAAGTATGCGATTAAAGGTGAGGGAGATTATGTAATACCGCTGCTTTTATTTGTGCCTGACGGGATTACGGGGAAGCATCCTGCCCTGGTATATCTTCATCAGGAAGGCAAGGCTGCGGAGGCTTTACCCGGAGGAGAGATTGAAAAATTGGTTAGAAAGGGATATATAGTGGCTGCTGTGGATGTTATGGGTACAGGTGAAATAAAAAATACCGCAACAAGGCCGTTAGGGCCCGGTTATACAGCTGTATTAATCGGGAGGAGTATTGTTGGCATCCAGGCGGGTGACATTGTCAGGGCTGTTGGTTATTTGAAGAGTCTTGATGATGTTGATAATAATAAAGTTGGTGCCGTTGCTGTTGGTGAGATATGTCTGCCTCTGATACATGCTGCCGCATTCGATACTTCAATAGATAATGTTACCCTTATTGGTTCGCCGATCTCATACCGGTCCATTGCAATGAACAGGTTTTACAAAATTGGCCTGATAGAGAATGAAGGCGGAGGCATAGGTCATCCTTACGAGATTGACTTCTCCTGGGGAATCGCAGGGGTGCTTACGGGCTATGATTTGCCGGACCTGATCGGATGTATTGCGCCGAGAAAGGTTGTACTTGCAGATTTGCAAAACCAGAGGCTTGAACCCGCATCCAGTGAGTTGATAGAGAGGGACGCAGCATTTCCACGTTCGGTATATTCGTATAAAAATGCAGTTGATAACCTGAGGATTGTATCTTCCTATGAGAGCACTGGCTCGCTTGTTGACTGGGGATTTAAATGATATTTCTTTTCAAGGGTGTTAAAAGTAGGGGCCTATATTTTGTATTTATGCAAAATTCAGCCCCGTTTTAATACCCTTGAAAGAAATTTAATGTTTGTCCCAACGGAAAATGTCCTGTTTGGATTTCGGACGATGTTCTTCCAGCCAGCTAAATCCACTCAGATACAGGTCCTGCTCGGGCAGGTCTTCCGGCGGATATAATATGGCGGAGGGAGAGGCGATCATATTTACCCTTTCAACCCCTCCATCTGCCAGGTAGATCTTAATGTCGCTGCTTGCTGCCTTGTTGACCCCGATCAGTTCTCCTTCATCCCTTCCAAACCAGAGGCTCTGTCCATTGCCCTTAACATCAATAAGAGAAAGCTGATCTTCACTGAAATGGCCCACCATATTCTTGCCGCGAATCTGGTTAAATCTGATACTGTCATCCTGTGATACAATGAATGCGGCATTAGAAAGTTCAATGTAATCAGGCTCATCGAAGGCCATGTGGATATCCATTTGTTCTGCGGTAAGTTGATGGATCTCAGACCAGAGGACGGGATCGCCAAATAACTGAAATACTGAATCGCTTTCAAGATAGGCAAGTGAATCACACATACCCTGCATATCGGGGCGATGGAACTTTACCTTGTAATATGCCCTCAGGATCTTGTATTGCCCGGTAGAGTCGACTACTGATTTCAGGGTATCGGCGTGAACAAACAGACTGTCTTCATCTGAAATCTGTATAAGGACTGCACTGTCGGTGAGCATGGCGTATTGGGGATCTTCAAAATAGATGGCATATCGACCCAGCAATATGATCTGCTGGGCTGAATCATACAATTCCACATTGTCGAAGGCCATACCCATTCCGTTATCCCTTTCATAATAGAGACTGTCTCCCCTAAGGTATTGCCCGTCCGATTCCAGGTAGGCATTTTTGTTGAACTGGGATATGTTCTTCTGTGTGTCATACCAGCCATTCTCGCAGTATATGGAGTTTTCTGGACTGATAATACGGGTAGGTCCCAAAAAATAGGCGATCTCCGTTACCGTATGATACCTCAATGTATCTGCATAGATGGTGTATTCAGGATTTACAATCACCACGCTATCCCTGAAATATAGCGATTTACTGCGGGTGTAATAATAACCGGCCCGGCTGTCCAGTGTATTGTCCCCATTGACAATGTGCCCGTGCCTTTCATAGTAACCAACGTTGTTCTCCAGGTCAAAATCCAGGTAATCCGTGGTCAGAGTTGTTTCCTTGTCTATCAGGGTGACATTATTCCTCATCTCGGCAAATTTATCGTCACCGAAGTACCGGAGTTCATCACCATACAGGTCTAATGTATCGCCCTGGATGAGGTGAACATTTCCGTAAGCATGCACCTTGTTGTCCCGTGCAAAATACAAGGCACTGTCACAACTAAGCAGCATGTTTTGCTGTTGAAAGGCTACTTCACCTACATATTTTACAACACCACTGCCAATACTGGCATCATATTCCATGTATTCCGAGTTCAGGATCTCAATTTGATTCTCTTCCTGGGCATGGAGCAGGGTACCTGCAATTAACAAGGCAGGTAATAGAATTGGACGGTACATGGGGGATGCTTTTTTATTTTATCCATCCCTTGCGGGAAAACTGGCATCCGGCAAAAGAATTATCAACGCTGACATAGGTCTCCTCAATCTTCTCATCAATCCAAAGCTGGAATACTTCCTTCTTTTTCATGCCCAGGGCCATTTCCTTGAGGACTATATAATCATCTTTGAGATTGGCCCGGTGGGGACTGCTGCGATTTCTCAGCCGGACGATCTTATAGACCTCTTTTCCATTTTCATCTTCTGATTTGAAGGCTTCCGTGATCTCACCGACCTTCAGGTCGCGGAGGGCAATGAATTCTGCAGGCTGTAACTCGTCCAGGGAAAAGGCGGTTGTATTTGTGGCAGGATTGACCATGATCCCTCCATTCACTGCAGTATTTATATCTTTCGAATAGATCCTTGCTGCGAGGTCAAATTCTACACTATCCGTGCGTACCAGGTTGGCAATGCTGTCAAGTTTCCGGGTGGTGGCCCGGATGGCCTCAGGCTTTACGTTTGGTTTCATCAGGATATGCCTTGTATTCACCCTTTCTTCACGTCTTTCAATAAGCTGGATGATATGGTATCCGAATGATGATTCCACGATGGTGGATACACCACCCGCTTTAAGACTAAAAGCAGCCTTTGCGTACTCCGCATCCAATTCTCCTTTTCCCATAAAACCAATTTCTCCACCCTTAGAGGCCGATGGGCCTTCAGAATAAAGCACGGCAAGTGTTGTGAATTTCTCACCATCAAGTATCCTTCGCCTGAGATCCAGCAATGTTTGTTTGACCTCAAAGATGGCAGCTTCATCTACCGGTGGATATTGGATGATCTGGCTGAGCTGGACCTTTGAATCAATGTAGGGTACACTATCCTTTGACAGGCCATTATAATATTCCTTGATTTCAGAGGGTGTTACGGTAACATCTCCAGTAATGGTACTCTGCATCTGCCTTGTAATCGATGCATCCCTGACTGCAGATCTCATATCCTCCTTGATCTCCAGAATGGATTTTCCAAAATACTCCTCGAGGGCTTCAGGAGAACCAATCATGCTGATGAAGTAACTCAGCCTGTTATCAAGTTCCATTTCAACGGAACTCTCGGAAATTTCAATACTGTCAATTTTGGCCTGGTTTAATAGCAATTTCTCGCCGAGGAAATTCTCCAGGATGGCGCATTTTTCATCTCCTGGTAAAGATATTCCCTGGGCTTTGTTCTGGAGCTTAAGACTTTCGATATCTGACTGAAGGATGACAAATTCTCCCACCACGGCTACGACCCTGTCAAGAATGAGGGATTGTCCGGATAAACCACCAAGCAATGTTCCAGCCAGCAATAATGTACTTAATAAGCTCTTCCCTGTCATCATAATGAATCCTTAGTAGATAGTGAAACTCCCCTTGTTTAACGCGTCCTTGTATATATTATTTTCCAGGTCCCTGACAAACTGGACCTTCCTCTTATTCAGAATAATGCTCCTGATTTTTTGCTCTACATACGGCAGCGGAGCGACCGTACCGGCCAGGCTGTGTTCCCTCAGATTGACCATGTAACGGAACGCAGAGTCCTGTTGCTCGATATACCTGTTCCATCGCAGAAAACTTTCCGGATTTCTGATTTCGTTTGGCAAGGCACGTGTAATTGTAGTAAATGGGGTCCAGTCATCGTCAAAATAATCATATTTAACGCCATACTGATAGCAATAACTTTCGAGCTCCTTGAAATCCTCTTCCCTTTCCGATCTGTACATTTGTCTTACCCTCCAGAGATCGGGTGCATCCATGGGAAGTTTAATGAACAGGGCCTTGACAATATGTCGGTCAAGGTTGAAATTGGAAGGATTTTCCATGTAATAGGTTTCAATCTCTTCATCACTGATGAGCGTATCCAGTTTCTGAAGGATCAGGTGCTGTTCATATTTATAAATAAGCAATGAAGAGCGGTATTCTTCGATCTGCTGCCTCACATCTTTCTGCTCCTCCGTGAGATTCAATTCAGCTTTTTGCAGGATCAGTTGCTTTTTAACCCATTTATCCACATAATTCTGCTGGATCAGTATACTATCTTCATGGGAGACATTGCTTGGAAAGATATCCCTGATATCCGAGGGATAAAGATTCTTCTCAAATACCTGTGCCAGGGATTTCTCCCTGTTCCTGGTCTCCAACTTTGTACAGGAGAGAGCAAGGGTGATTATAAACAGACCGGAGAGGAAAAATCTGCAGTTCAATATGTTGACCCTATTACTGAATTTGAACATTTCAGGGTTTAATTTATCTCTGATAACAGTTCCCGGTTCACCTGAACAGTATATTTGGCCCGGAGCGCTTCGATCCAATCCGTCTCCAGGTGGTTCTGGTAATCAGCGGTCACTATTCCCCTGCATTGATCAAGCATCTTGAGTTCGGGCTTCAGTACCTTGTTCTTTACCAGAAAGATAACCTTTCCATCTTCCTCCATGTTATCAGACATGGGTTTGTTCCAGTCCATCTTTTCAACGAGCGGATGATCCTCCTTTTCATACTTTTGAAATTCGAATGAAAGGCTTGAGCTGTCACTGAATTCAGCATAAGCAAGGGATTGAACCTCTTCGGTTGAAGGCCTTTTTCTTTTTTTCCTGCTCAACAGATCCCTGGCAAAAGCTGCAACTTCTGCATCCCTGCAAGTGATCAGGGTAGCGTCAAGGCGCTTTCCCCACATATAATTGGATTTGTTATCCGCGTAATATGCTTCCAGTCCGGCGCTATCCTCCACAGCCTTTGACCAGACCATCTGATCCGTCAGGTCAAACAGGAGGATTCCGTCATGGTACTCCTGGATGAGATGTTTAAACTCCGGATACTTGCCAGGTAACTGGTCTTCTTCATACTGCAGGACCTGCACCTCGATAAACTTCTCATAATGACTGTTGACAAGAACCTCTATATTTTTCTTGGCAGCTCCCTGTTTGTCAGCCAGGTAAGCTGCAAAATCCTGTTGGGTCACCGAACTGTCACCGATCGTGAACATGATCTCAGTGAGCCCCATGGCCTTGCCCACATCCCAGTTACGGTAAAATATGCTTGTATCCACTACCGAGTAGAAAGGATACAGATTCTCCCTGTTCTCGGTGAAATTATTGTTCCGCTTGATCCTTTCAACCAGGGCTTTTTTACCATACGCATTCCGGTCACTTTTCGTCACATTGGCCCGAAGGTCTGCCTCTGCAGTTTCGAAATTATCTAACTTTTTCCGCTCCAGCAGTTTGATGATATGCCATCCAAATGATGTCTGAATGGGTTCAGAAATATCTCCCACATTGGCCAGGGCAAAAGAAGCATTCTCGAATGCTGCAACCATCCGGCCGGTAGCGAACCAGGGAAGCTCTCCGGCGCGGGCAGCAGAGCCCCCGTCTTCGGAATATTTCCGGGCTATTTCAGCAAAATCAATACCTGTTTGAAGACTATCGTATAGCATATGGATCCTCTTCCTTGCATCTTTCCTCTGTTCGTCATTCATGCCTTCCGGTGTCATGATCATGATATGGGAGACCCTGACCTCCCCGCGGGCAGGCCTGGTGTCGTTAACTTTGATCAGGTGATAACCGAACCTGGAGCGCACGGGCATGGACACTTTTCCCTTCTCTGTTTGGTAGGCCCCGTTCTCAAAGGGATAGACCATACGAAAAACAGTGAACCAGCCAAGGATGCCTGCATTTGTCTTGGCTGATGGATCGTCCGATGTCGCTTTGGCCACTGTTCCGAAATCCTCGCCGGCCAGGATCCTGTCCCTGATTTCAATGGATTTATTAAAAGTCCGGAGGGTATCTTCCGGAGCTGCGTCTGCGCTGGCACGAATAAGTATATGGCTTACGTTGATCTCTTGCTGTGCCCTTTCAAATGCTTCCCGGACGAGTGCATCCACCTCTTCCTCATCAGAAAGATAGGGTTTTGCCAGTTGCTGTTTATATCCGTTGAATTCCTTGATGAAACGCTGAGTGGTATCCATTCCCAGTTCCTCGGCCTCGATGACCTTCAGTTTAAAATTGATGAACAGATCCAGGTATTCTTCAACGGTTTGCTGTTCCAGCGCTGTGCTGCTGTTATTTTTATTATAGATTCTCTCAAATTCATCCAGGGTTATCTGCCTGTCGTGGATAGTCATTAAGATTTTATCCGCCTCGGCCTGCGAAAAAACATGTGTTGAAATTAGCAGTAAGGGGAGGATAAAACGTGTCAAATTGTTCATTGTAAAAATATTTTGATTAGGTAAATACAAAAACGAAATTAAACAAATATTATTACCGGCTGTAATTAGGTGCCTCCCTGGTGATGGTCACATCATGGGGATGGCTCTCGATGATGCCGGAGTGGGTAATCTTTACAAACCGTGCCTGCTGGAGTTCTTCAATGGTCGGTGTACCGCAATAGCCCATCCCGGCTCTGAGTCCACCGATCAACTGATATACCACCTCGGAAAGGGTACCCTTATATGGCACCCTGGCGGCTATGCCTTCCGGGACAAGCTTATTGATGTCATCTTCGACATCCTGGAAGTACCTGTCTTTAGATCCTTTCTGCATCGCCTCTATCGAGCCCATACCACGGTAACTTTTATATTTACGCCCATTATAGATGATCGTCTCCCCGGGTGATTCTTCCACTCCTGCGAAGAGGGTCCCTGTCATAATGGAATGAGCACCTGCTGCCAGTGCCTTGACAATATCCCCTGAATACCGGATCCCTCCGTCGGCTATGACGGGTACACCTGATCCTTTTACTGCTTTTGCCACATCATAAATGGCCGTCAGCTGGGGAACACCTACACCGGCAATGATCCGGGTGGTACAGATGGAACCCGGACCGATCCCTACCTTGATTGCATCGGCCCCGGCTTTTACAAGGACTTTGGCAGCTTCGGCTGTGCCAATATTGCCCAGTATAATGTCTGTATCACCGGCAAGTTTCCTTACCTTCTTCAAGGTTTCTATTACGGGACCAGAATGTCCGTGGGCTGTGTCAATGATCACTGCATCAGCCCCGGCATTAACAAGGAGCTGTATCCTTTCTGCAGTATCTATGGTAACACCAACTGCGGCGGCTACACGCAATCTGCCCTGGGCATCTTTGCAGGAATTTGGACGGTCCTTTGATTTGGTGATATCTTTGTAGGTGATGAGTCCGATAAGACGGTTGTTTCTATCAACAACGGGCAGTTTCTCAATCTTGTGTTTCTGGAGGATCTCCCCAGCTTTGACCAGGTCTGTTTTCTGTGTTGTGGTGATGATATTATCCCGGGTCATTACCTCTCTTATCGGCCTGGACATGACAGTTTCGAACCTGAGGTCACGGTTGGTTACTATCCCGATCAGCTTTTTGGCTTCGTCTATAACAGGGATCCCGCCGATCTTGTATTCCTGCATCAGCATGAGCGCATCGGCGATGGTTCCTTCTTCCAGGATGGTTATGGGGTCGAGGATCATAATATTCTCTGCCCGTTTAACTTTCCTTACCTGTTTTGCCTGATCTTCAATCGACATATTCTTATGGATCACACCGATGCCGCCTTCCCGGGCAATGGCAATGGCCAGGCTCGCCTCTGTGACAGTATCCATAGCCGCCGAAATGATCGGGATTTTCATCTGGATGTTTCTGGAGAGCATTGTGTTCAGCGATACCTCCCTTGGCATTACCTCAGAGTATGATGGAATGAGCAGAACGTCATCAAAGGTTAAACCTTCTGACCTGATTTTATCTTCCTGGAAAGACATATTTGCATTGTTTTTGAGGGTTATAAAATTGTGCGAAAATACAAAAAAAATGGCGATATTACATACTGACTAACGATGAACATTTACCAGCAAATACTGATTCGCTACTGGGGGTACCCGGACTTCCGCCCGGTGCAGGAAGACATTATCAAATCGGTGGCGGCAGGACACGATACCCTGGGTTTGCTGCCGACCGGAGGAGGTAAATCTCTTACCTTCCAGGTCCCTACCCTTGCAGGGGATGGAATGTGCCTGGTCATTACTCCCCTGATTGCCCTGATGAAGGACCAGGTAGAGAAATTGATCCAGAAAGGGATCAAGGCCATGGCCCTTCACTCCGGACTATCCAGAGAGGAAATTGATATTGGACTGAACAACGCCATTTACGGGAACTATAAATTTCTATACGTCTCCCCTGAGCGTCTGACAACAGATATTTTCCGCATCAGGTTACCCCAGATGAATCTTTCCCTGGTAACTGTCGATGAAGCCCATTGTATCTCGCAATGGGGCTATGATTTCCGTCCCTCGTATCTGAAGATCGCTGATTTGCGTGAACAGATCCCCGATATACCGTTCCTTGCACTCACCGCTACAGCAACCGGCAAGGTGATTGATGATATCCAGGAGAAATTACAGTTCAGGGAAAAAAATGTATTGCGGGCCGGTTTTCAGCGGAAAAATCTTGTATACACCGTCAAGCATGTGGAGGACAAGGACAGGTACCTGCTGGATCTGCTTCACCAGTTAGATGGATCAGGCATAATCTATGCCCGGAGCAGGAAGAAAACCAGGGACCTTGCGAA